>CAYHKI010000097.1:0-4246 GCA_964357165.1 uncultured Gammaproteobacteria bacterium
CAAATATTATGAAAATACCCCAGGAAATAAACGGCACCAGCTTAACAAGCGGACTGGCCGGCGTATTTTCCGGTTTTGCACCGCACGCAAAGAGGGCTGCAAAGCAATTTAATGTTGATACACGAGATATATTAATAGAGCTTGGCAGGAGAAAGGTTGTTGCTGGCCAGGAAGATATAATAGTTGATGTGGCGGCAAATTTGCGACAAAAAAAGAAAGGAAAATACAGTCAAAATCCGATCGAGGCTTTAATCTAAATGAATGTAGCAGATTTTATTGTTAATTTTTTGACAGACAAGGGTGTCAGTACAATTTTTATGGTTGCCGGTGGTCAGGCTATGTTTTTAAATGACGCAGTTTACCGCAGTAAAAAGATCACTCCAATTTTTACACATCATGAGCAAGCCGCGAGTATGGCGGCAGAAGCTTATGGAAGAGTGCAGGGAAATATTGGTGTAGCAATGGTAACTGCCGGGCCTGGAGCAATTAATGCCTTAAATGGCGTTGTTGGTGCATGGACCGATTCGGCTCCAATGATGGTTATTTCCGGCCAATCAGCTCTTTCTAACGTTACTTATATGGAAAACAGCAAAATCCGACAGCTAGGATTGCAGGGGATTTATACTGAACCGGTTGTAAAATCTGTCACCAAGTATTTTAAAACTGTTGACGACCCGGCAAAAATTTTATATTACCTTGAAGAAGCTTATTTTTTAGCTACCTCTGAGAGAAAAGGACCTGTATGGCTCGAAGTTCCCCTCGATGTTCAAAGAATGAAAGTACCAATAAAGATCCTGGAAAAATATATACCGGAAACTAAAAAGAATAATGTTTGGAATTATAAAAAGGATATTTCGGAATTAATTTCTTTAATTGCCAAAAGCAAAAGGCCACTCATTTTAGCTGGCCAAGGCATAAGGCTTTCTGGTGGAGTGGAAGAATTTAAAAAACTTATCCAAAAGACAAATATACCGGTAATTACTACCAGGTTGGGAATAGATTTACTGGAAAGTGATAATAAATTATTTGTTGGCCGTCCGGGTATTTATGGCGACAGGGCTGGAAATTTTGCTGTCCAAAATGCAGATTTAATTTTATGTATTGGCGCCAGGCTAGACACTGGTATTGTTGGCTACGATGCAAAAGGCTGGGGAAGGAATGCCAAAATTATTGTAGTAGATATAGACGAAAAAGAACTTAATAAACCGGGTGTCAAAATTTTTAAAAAAATAATTGCTGATGCAAAAGAATTTTTAACGAAACTAAATACCGAAATTGAGAAAAAATCATTTCCTAATTTTAATAATTGGACTGATAAATGTCACGACTGGAAGTATAAGTATCCGATGGTTTTAAAATCGTATATAAAAGAAAGGCCGGTCAATTCTTATCTGTTTACAGAAGAATTATCAAAAGCTAGTTCTCCTGGGGATGTTATCGTTATTGATACAAGTTCGTGTTTTCATGTTTCCTGTCAAACCTGGAAAATTAAAAAAGACCAACGACTAATTACAACTGGTGGAATTTCCACGATGGGATATTGGGTTGCAGCAATAGGAGCCTGTATGGCGAGTGGTAAAAAAAGTACAATTGTAATTACCGGTGATGGAAGTTTACAAATGAATATACAGGAATTTGCCACGATTAAGCAAAACAAGCTTCCAATTAAGGTTTTTGTTTTAAATAATAACGGCTATCTTCTAATTCGTCACACTCAAAAAACGCATCTAGGAGGAAGACTTCTTGGAGAAAGTCCAAAAACCGGCCTATGGTGTCCAAACCCTTTGGACATTGCCAAAGCTTATGAAATTAAAGGCTTTAATATCCAATCTCCCCGTGGAATTGAGGCAAAATTAAAAGAAGTTCTTAATTTCCCCGGTCCAGCCATTTGCAACGTCTCCTCACCCGAGTGGCAGCAAATAATTCCAAGAATAGCTTCAGAAAAGCAGACGGATGGCAGTATGTTGTCCAAACCTTACGAAGACTTGTTTCCTTTTTTAAGCCCAAAAGAACTAGCAAGCAATATTAATATTGGATCTTCAGATCAGGACTAATGACTAAAAAAAGGATATTGGTAACAGGCGGGAGCGGGTTTATTGGTCGTAATGTCATAGAACAGTTGGGTGATAAGTACGAATTTACCTCTCCAACCCATAAAGACTTAGACCTTGTTAATTCTGTTGATGTGGAAAAATACTTTCGAAACCATAATGGTTTTGATTTAGTAATTCATACTGCCGTATTTGGTGGTAACAGGAAAGTTCCAAATAGCGCCGACATATTGAATATTAACTTAAGAATGTTTTTTAATATTGCGCGGTGTGACAGTTATTGGAACAAAATGATTTATCTTGGTTCTGGTATAGAGTTCGGGAAAGAGAAACCAATTAAACTTGCAGGAGAGGATTCTTTTGACATAAGAATTCCACAGGATAATTTTGGTTTTTATAAATATATTTGCGCAAAATATGCATACAGTTCAACCAAAATTTTAAATTTAAGGTTGTTTGGTGTTTGGGGAAAATATGAAGATTATTCTATTAGATTTATCTCAAATGCAATTTGTAAAACAATTTTCGACTTACCAATAACTATAAATCAAAACGTTTATTACGACTATCTTTACATTGATGATTTTGTAAGAATTCTAGATTATTTTATAAAAAAAGATGTTAAATATAATAATTACAATATTGGAAACGGAAAACCAATAGATTTATTAACGATTGCTAAAAAGATTAAGGACAAAGTTGGAAATTTACATGAAATTATAATTAAACATAAGGGACTTGCAAATGAATATACCTGTAACAACGAAAGGTTACTTTCTGAAATTGGAAATTTTAAATTTAGCGAATTAGATGATGACCTAGAGTGGCTTTACGGTTGGTACAGAAATGAAAAACTCAAGCTTTCAAAAAAGGTGCTCCTTACTGATTACTTCAATTAAAATCCAATCAAGTTTTTAACAATAAAGCTTGGTCGCCCCTTAACTTCATCATAAATTCTAGCAAGATATTCACCTATTATGCCTAATATTAAAAAAAGCATTCCAAAAAGAAAACTTGTTAATATTACGATAGAAGAAATTCCGGGTGCTCCCCTGCCATAAATTGTAAAAAGGGACAATTGCAAAAGAATAACCAAAAATGAAATTATGGAAAGGAAAAACCCAATAAATATTGCAATTCTCAAAGGTACATAAGAAAAGGAAAATATACCGTTTGCAGCAACCGTAAGTACTGTCAAAAAATCAGCCTTAGACTCGCCTCTAAAACGGGCTTTTCTTTCAAATGGTATTCCAATCTGCTTAAAACCTGTCCAAGCAATAACGCCTCGCAGGTATTTATTTCTTTCGGGCATTCTTTTTACAACTTCATATACTTTTTTATCTACCAAGCGAAAATCGGAAACATTTTCCGGAAATATATTTCCTGTCATTAAATTTAATATTTTGTAAAATAAAATAGATAGGCCGCGACGAGCAAATGAAGCATCCGGTCTTTTTTCAACAATACCATGTACTATATCAAAGCCTTGTTCCCATTTTCTTAAAAATTTGGAAATAATATTAATCGGCTCTTGAAGATCTGCCATGGTAATAACTATGGCGTCGCCCTTTGCAAAGTTTAATCCGGCCAAAATACCAGGATCTGCACTACCAAAGTTTCGGGAAAGTTCAACAATTTTTAGTCTCTTGTCTTTTTTGTTGATTGCAAGAAGTTTTGTTAGTGTTAAATCACTTGATCCATGTTCAACTGCTATTATTTCAAAATTATATTTACTTTCTTTTCCAAAAAGATTTGACAATCTTTTGTAAAGTTCATCAATATTATCTTCTTCATTATAAATGGGAATAACTATACTAACTAGTTTTTTCACTACTATTGAATATCATATAAAAACAAAACAATCAAGAAACGTTCATTTTAAGATCAAAGACTATATGCTAATATATGTGTTCCGATGGATGTTAAATTCAAAAGATTAATTAAAAGTTATTATTTAAAAAATCATAAACGCGAATCGTTTATTCCTGGAGTGACCCCAGTTAAAGTTTCCGGAAGAGTATTTGACGAGCGCGAAATAGAAAATGCTGTTAGCGCATCACTTGAGTTTTGGCTAACTGAAGGGCATTTCGCAGAAGAATTTGCTAAAAAATTTGCGAATTTTCTCGGAGTAAAATTTGTTTCGATTGTAAATTCGGGTTCTAGCGCAAATTTGGCTGCAATTTCTGCACTCACTT
>CAYHKI010000098.1:0-4158 GCA_964357165.1 uncultured Gammaproteobacteria bacterium
TCTTTGACTTTGACGAAGATAATACGGTTGGTCCTGTGCGTAAGCTTCAAAAAAAATACAAGTCTTTAATTTTGTTTAAAAATATTTTTGGTCGAGGCCTTATTAATGCTGTTAAAACAGGAATTATTCAATCAAAAGGAGAGGCAGTCGTGGTGATGCCCGCAGACTTGGCAGATACACCAAAGACAATTAATCACATGTATCAAAAAATAAATGACGGCTACGATATAGTTTGCGCAACGCGATATGCTAGGGGTGGTGCTAAGATGGGCGGAGGTATTTTAAAAACTGCCCTCTCTAGAATTGCTGGTCTTTTGACTCCCCTACTTTTGGGTATACCTACTTCAGATATATCTAACGGTTTTAAGATGTATCGAAGACATGTTTTGGAAAAAATTAAGATTGAATCGACAGGTGGATGGGAATTTTCTGTTGAGTTAGTTATTAAGGCTAACAATTTGGGTTTTACCGTTTGTGATGTTCCAACTATTTGGCGTGACAGGGTAGGTGGAGAATCTAAATTTAAACTTTTGAAGTGGTTGCCAAAATACCTTACTTGGTACTTGTATGGGATATTGCTTCGACTAAATATCAATAGGTTGAGAATCTGATGGAAGTATATCTTTCTTAAACTGTCTGATTCCAAAGTTTATATCGTGTAATATATTTTTCCCAAATTTTTTTACAAACTTATCTGTTGCAATTCTACTATACTGTTGTCGCGGAGCTGGCTTATCTTTAAAAAATTCATCAAAGTTAGTTTTAATAATCAATTTTTCTTCGAACTTAAAAGCTTTTGCGATTTTTTTCAGAAATTCATAATTTGTCGTGTGACTCGTTGATGCAATATGATAAATGCCGGAGGATCGACTTTTTATAATTTCTGCAATTCCATTCACTAAATCATCAATATAGGTTGGGTTGATATATTGATCGACTATGCCCATGAATGGTTTTTTATATTTTAGAGATTCGTATGCAAATCTCGCAAAGTCTTTTTTAAGATGGAAATGAGGAGAGTAAATCATAATTGTTCTGATGACAGAATTTTTCTTTGAAGAAGATAGCACAATTCTTTCTCCTGCTAGTTTGCTTTTGCCATAAATCGAAATCGGATTTGTCTTATCGCTTTCCTTATATAATCTTGTTTTTAGTTTGCCATCGAATACGGCATCTGTTGAGACAAAATGAAAAGGAATATCCAGAGACGCTGCCTTCTTTGCTGCATATCCAACTGCTTCTGAATTTAATACAAAGGCTAGTTTTTTATTTTTCTCCGCTTCATCTACTTTTGTTAACCCGGCTAGATATAATATTTGATCCGGTTGAACATCTTCTATATTGCTTTCAACTGCTTTTTTATTTATAAGATTTAAATGAGAATGCGGCGGACCGACTATTTTAAATCTGTCCCGCAGGACATCTGCGACTCTTGAACCGGTCATGCCCGTTATTCCATAAACTAGTATTTTTTGTCTGTTAGGTAGATTTTTTTTAAAAGACGTTGACATATGCTCTAGAATATACAGCAAAGGTTTAAAAGAATCAAAGTGATATCTAAGAAATATTTAATCACCGGCGGTACTGGATTCATTGGCAGAAGCGTTACTAAGGCAATGGTAAAAGGTGGTTTTCAAGTTAGAGTGTTGGATGACAATTCCCGAGGTAATGTTGAAAGTCTAAAAGAGATTATCAAAGATTTTGAATTTGTCAATGGAGATATTAGAGATCCTGAAATTGTAAAGAAAGCTTCAAAGGGCATGGATGGTGTTATCCATCTTGCTGCTGTAAATGGCACCAAGTACTTTTATTCCATACCAGAAGTTGTTTTAGATGTTTCGACTCGTGGAATAATCAATGTAATTGATGCTTGCCTATGGAATGGGGTTGAAGAGATATTTGCAGCATCAAGTTCGGAAGTCTACCATATTCCTCAAAAGGTACCCACACCAGAAAATGTTCCAATGGTGATTCCTGATTTATTAAATCCAAGATATTCATATGCTGGTGGCAAAGTTATAACAGAACTTTATTTAGCAAATTACGGAAGGAAATATTTTAGACGGGCTGTGATTTTTAGACCTCATAATGTCTTTGGACCAGAAATGGGCTGGGAACATGTGATTCCTCAATTTATTATGAGAATGAGAGATCTTTCTTTAAAAAAACAACCACTCGTTAAATTTCCCATTCAAGGCACAGGTAAGGAGTCTAGGGCATTTATATATATTGATGATTTTATAAACGGTTTTGAGATCTTAATAAATAAAGGGGTACATCTGGAAGTTTATAACATCGGAACTGATTTAGAAATTGCTATTGAGGATGTCGCCCGCGAGGTATCGCGATTTTTTGATCAAAAGATCGAGGTAGTACCTGGGAATATTCAAAAGGGCGGAACTTCTCGGAGACTACCTGATATTACAAAAATTAAAAGATTGGGATTTTCTCCAAAACTAAGTTTCTGGGATGGTTTACAAATAACTGCGTCTTGGTATAATAATAATGCTAACAAAAAACCTCCTGCCCTAATAATTTAAATTTAATTACATAAGCGAAGCGAATTTTAATTGATGAAAAAAAAATTATCTATTGCATTTGGAACTGGTTCTAGTGTTGTTGTTAGTAAGTGCCAAATTTGTTCGAATCCAAAGCTTTCGTCTATTCTTTTTTTAGGATACCTCCCCCCTGTTAACACGATGCCCAAAATTGGTACACGTCCAACCGAAGAACCAAGTTATCCGGCTGAATGGTTATATTGCCCAAAATGCCACCTGGTTCAACTTGGCCTTGTTGTTGATCCCGAAATTTTATTTCCGCCTGAATATCCTTATACTAGCAGTACCACAAAAGTTTTGAGAGAAAATTTCGCCGAATTATTTAAAGAGTCATCAAGATTATTGGGCTTAAAGGCAGATGATTTGATTGTTGATATTGGTTCGAACGATGGCAATTTACTTTCTAACTTTTCTAAAAATCATAGAGTTCTTGGGGTAACCCCGGAAACAATAGGAAATCTTGCTATCAAAAGAGGTATCGATACAATTATTGACTTTTACACAGGCAAAGTTGTCGACAAGATCATTAAAACAAGAGGTAAGGCCACCGTAATTACAGCAACCAATGTTTTTGCCCATATGGAGAACATACACGATGTTATGAAAAATATTATTCGTTTGCTTGGGCCAAATGGAGTTTTTATTTCAGAGTCTCATTATCTTTACTCTCTTATACAAACTCTTCAATATGACACTGTTTATCATGAACATATGAGGTATTACTCTCTACATAGTTTGAAATTCCTGCTTGAAATGCATGGTCTAGAAGTATTTCATGCTAAAAAAATTCCTTCTCATGGTGGGTCAATCAGAGTTTATGCTGCAAAAAAAGGTACTTGGCCGATTCAAAAAACTGTTAAGAAAATGTTAAAAATGGAAAAAAGTGTAGTTACAAGTCGAACAAATCTATTAAAATTCAAAAATCGCGTTACGCTATCAAAATTACAAATTATGACGCTTCTTTGTATTTTAAAGAAGAAAGGCAAAACAATATATGGAATAGGTGCGCCATCTAGGGCTAGTACTTTGATTAATTACGTTGGTATAGATGATGGAATTATTAACTCTGTTTTGGAAATTGGGGGTTCTCATAAAATTGGTAAATATATACCTGGGACTGTTATACCTGTCTTGGGTGAGGATTTTCTTTACCGAGATCAACCTGATTACGCAATGCTATTGTCTTGGCATATTGCGGATGAGCTTGCCCCAAAGATTAAAAATAAAGGATTTAAAGGTGACTTTTTAATCCCTTTACCAACTCCAAGAATTGTTAAGAGCAAAGACATTAAGTAAGGTTTTTTGATAAATACTTGTGCAGAATTTTTCAAATTTCGTATCTTTGTTAAATTTTTTTGTTGAAACGTAGTTGGTTTAGTTTAGATTATTCTGATTTAATTGTTTATTTATTGTTGGAATAATTTATACGGTGGATTATAAAACATTAACACTTTATTCTCTCCTTTTTTTATTCTTGTTGACATAAATGTATTTTTATAAAGTTCAATCTTTTGTTTTTTCCCGTTGACGTAAATTTCCCAGTAAGGATAGTAATTTATACTTGCAACCAAATTTGAATCATACATTGCATTTACGGTGA
>CAYHKI010000099.1:0-4154 GCA_964357165.1 uncultured Gammaproteobacteria bacterium
AAGGTGACATTTCTACTTTGCGCTCTAGGGTGACATTATCACTTTGCACTAACAGACCCACCGACTCCATTGACAAAGTGTACATTCAAATGTATACTCAAACGAGCATGAATTACATTACCACAACCGACCTTAGAACAAAATCAAAAGATCTTATCCAAACGTTACGAGAAGGTCGTTCTGTGGATTTAATTCATAGATCAAAGGTAGTTGGTGAAATTAGACCTAAGATTTACGACCCCAAACCGTTTGGTGCACAGATAAAAACAATCAACGCAAAGAGTCTTGGGGAGAAAATTGACAAACTTAACCTCCCAATATTAACTTTTAAAGAAATTGACCGAAGATATAGAGCAGCAATGATGAAAAAACATGGCAAAGGTCTTTCTAGACGCTAACTATTTTATAGGACTTGCAAACAGAACTCCGGAAACCGATCCAGATGAGTTAGAAAACCACCAATCATTTATTTCAATCTTGTCCTGTCACATCCTATTCTATGTAAACAAAATCAAAGTCCCCGATATGGAAATGATTTCCTTTATACAGGACTTCAACGTCGTAGAGCTGGGGCAAGAAACTTTGGATATAGCAATGGGCGGGCCAACCACAGATCTGGAAGACAATATCCAGCTTCACAGCGCCGCAGAAGCAGAATGCGACTACTTTTTAACAAACGACAAACAAATCTTAAACCTAAAATTCTTCGGCAAAACCAGGATTTTATATAATTTAACCATTCTCTGATACAATTCTTTCCTGCTACTATCAACCATGAACTACGAACCATGAACCATTGACAACAGTCGATAGTCGAAGCCACTTATTTTTCATCTCACTGACTATACCGATCCCACCGATTTTACTGATTTTACTGATCCACTGACTCACTGACCCCTTCCCTTTTTACCATCAACTATGAACTACTAACCATTCACAATAGTAGTTAGTCATTAGCCATCAGTCGATTGTCCATGGACACTAAGCCTATCATATGTTATATTATATGCAAATGATTACTATTAATGCCTTAAAAATCCGCGCAAGCCTCGGCAGTATTTTAGATAATGTCTCCCAAAAAGGTGAGCATTACATTGTTGAGCGTATGGGCAAACCCCTTGCCGTAATCCTACCCTACAACAAATTCGACTTTGAAAAAAATGAGGCCGAAAAAAGACAAGAGCGATTAGGGGAGGTCGCCAAATCAATGGATAAATGGCGCAAAAAATATGGCAGTGATCCTAATCAGCAAAACTCAGCAACAATTGTCCGTCATATGCGCGATGAACGCACCAAACACCTACTTGATGTTGTCGAAGGCCGAAAATGAATGTTGTCCTGGATTCCTCTGTTATTGCAAAATGGTATTTTGAAGAAGGAGCAGAAGAAGGAATATTATCAATTAAGCTTCGCAACCAACATATTCAAAACCAGATTACAATTTTTGCCCCAACGTTTTTACTACTTGAACTGGGCAATATTTTCCTCAATAAAAAAATCGCCTCCCAACAATTTTTTGATGAAAATGTACCGCAGTTGCTTGATTTTGGAATTAAATTCACTGAGATTCAAAAAACTCTCTTGCAAAAATCTTTCACCCTTGCCCAAAAATACAAAATTACCTTTTACGACGCAACCTACGTGGCCCTTGCTCAAACATTAGATTGCCAATTTATAACTGCCGACAAAAAACTTGCAGATATTACCAAAAATCTTAAATTCGTCAAACTCCTCTCACCAATTTCAATATACAAGTAACTTTTCCCTACCTAGCTGCCTGCCGGCAGGCAGGCAATTTATCAATCCACCGATCTTACCGCCTGCCCTTCCGAAGCCCCGCATTGCGGGGCGAAGGAGGGACCCACCGACCCACCGATTTTACCGATTCTACTGACCCACCGATTGTGCCTTTTTTCCATTAACCATTAACAATTAACTATTTACCATCTAAGTGTTACACTTAAATTAATCAGATGAAATTTATCAAAATATTCACTATTACTTTTATAGTTCCAACCTTTTTCTTGCTATATTTAGCAATAGTTAACCCACCCGAAGCCCAAGCTGCAGAAATTCTATGCGGAATTAAAAGTGTGGATTATAACAGTACAAACCACGCTCCTGGCGCAGACGCAGTGCAGGTACCGGATAACACTCAATTTTCGCTCAAAGTTTCCTGTACCGGGCAAAATAGTACATCCGCAAATCCTATGGTAAACATCACCGTTGGAGGCAACACCATGAGCCAAAACGTCAGCGCGTTCGCCTCAACTGTAACTTTCGGTCCTTTCCCGGGACTGTCTGCAAGTAGCGTTCCTGCACAATCTGTACTGCCATATCCTGTCACGTTCCAAAGCCCGGACTACGACATCATCTGCATAAGCGTAACATTCACATCAGTCTGTAAAGTTCACGTTCAAAATACTGCACCTGGAGGTACTCCACAAGCTACTCCTTTACCTCTTCCAAACTGTTTGGCGCTTCGGGGTTATAATCCCACCACACCAACTGTCAATCAACCTTTTCAAATCCAATTTAATCTCAATAACACTAATTTATCAAACGGAATCTCAAGATATAAAATTGACTACACCATAGACAACGGTCCCACGCAATCTAGCAGTTTGATCGACGCTTCTGCTTTCGCAGGCGTTTGGGTTGCCAATATGGCTGCAGTGCCAGCTATATTTAATTGGAAAGTTATGTTCGACAATAATCCTTGCGGTACCCAAGGCACCCTATTTTCAGGAAGCACTGGTGGTGGCTTCGGCTCCGGCAAAAACCCCTGTGTTGGTGGAATTTGCCAAACCGCATTTGGCCCTATCTCCCCCGATCTTAAAGATTTTGCCTCAAATATCCTTTCTCTTGCAGTTGGCATTGCCGGTGGTATTGCCTTTATCCTAATGGTCATCGGCGCAATCCGTATCCTTACCTCTCAAGGCGACCCCAAAGGTGTTGCCGGCGGGCGAGAAATGATGGTCGCCGCAGTCGCCGGTCTTTTGTTTTTAATTTTTTCGGTTATAATCCTGCGCTTTATTGGCATTAACTTACTTGGAGGCGTCACAGGGTTCTAAAGACTTTGCCAGTTTTTAACTTGCCAAAATACCAGATTTGTAATTAAATACTACTTACATGCAAATAGGAGAAATTACTACAACTAATTCAAAGGATCAAATTGTCATACCCAAAAAAATAAGAAAAGAGCTTGGAATTACTACCGGCACAGCTATTAAGGTCACATCAAGAGGTAAGGGCCTTTATTTTATCCCCCTAAAAGGGTTTATAACCTTAGACGAAGTTGATAATTCATACGTCAAAATCCTTGAAAAAACGGCCGGATCATGGGAGAAAGTTTCAGAATCCAAAATCAAGAAAAAAATTGAACTCGAAGCCTCGCAATGGAGAAAGACCAATTGAGCTTGCTGACGCCGCCATTGCTGCAACCGCAATCTTAAACGGATCATCGCTTGCTACCCTAAACACAAAAGACTTTTTAGGAATAGAAAGCCTCAAACTATTAACCGTATAATCCACCTACCGACTCACCAATTGTACTGATTTTACCGACTTTACCGATTGTACTGACTCACTGATTTTACCGACTCACCGACTCATCGATGGTACCGATTCTACTGACTCACCGATAATCTTTCTTTTTACTTGAATAGAAAAGTGGTATCGTTAAGCTATTATGCGCTTTATATGAAATCCTTCTACAAAAGTTTAATAATTACCACTTCGTTGTTCTTTTTATTCCTGTTCTCGTTTCTATTTGTAAACCTAAACCAGATAAAACCTGCCCATGCTGCTGTTGCCTGTAATACTAGTGTTGCTAGTGTTCAAGCAGGCAATAATATTAATGTCACCCATGGTGGTTTCGCCGCCGGTGAAGATTTTGTTGTATTTGGAACTGCCAGCCAAACACTTGCTCCACAAAAAACTCAAGATTCGCAAAGTGCTCTCGTTACCGAATCCATAACAGTCCCAACGGGCACATTACCCGGTGACTACAATATAATCGTACGCACTAGGTTTCCAATAACTCTAACTACATGCTCAGGTGGACCATTCACAGTAACTGCTGCGGTTGGAGGCACTCCCAGCTGCACATATACCGGCTCTACTACACCTAATAGCGGGGGTGCCTTTTCAGT
>CAYHKI010000100.1:0-4129 GCA_964357165.1 uncultured Gammaproteobacteria bacterium
ATATTGCCTGCGCTGCATACCCAACAACCGTCAAATTTCCATGTACCGAAGACAGTTGCTTAGTCAGTGTATACTGCACAGTGTTAACGTCCTGATATTCGTCAATCAGTACATATTTATATCTTCCGGCGTATTTGGCCAATACTGCACTGTTTGTGTCCAAAAGCTTAACTGTTTTAAAAAGCAAATCGTCAAAATCGCAAGCTCCTATTTTAGAAAGCTCGCTCTGATAAATATCGTAAATACGAGAAGCAGTCTCGCCAAAATATCCTTTGGCAAACTGTTTGTAATCACTAGGCCCCAACATTTCGCCTTTTGCAGAAGAAATCGCCCCTAAAATAGAACTTGGTCTAAAATTTTTAATATTGATATCCATGTCTTTCATTATTCGCTTAATCAGAGAAAGCGAATCATCACTGTCGTAAATTAAATAACCGGAAGGCAAACCAATATACTTTCCATCAATCCTTAAAAGTTTTGCGCAGAATGCATGAAAAGTTCCCACGAAAGGTAATTGGTTCACGGTCAATGGTTCATGGTTAATAGTGTCCACGCCTTCTATGAACAATGAACTACTAACTATTAACTTTCTCACTCTCTCCTTCATCTCATTGGCAGCTTTATTAGTAAACGTTACTGCCAAGATTTCGCCGGGACTAATACCTTTTTCTATCAAATAAGCAACTTTATAGATCAGTACTCGTGTTTTGCCGCTGCCTGCCCCAGCCAGTATCAAAACCGGTCCGTCGGTTGCTTCAACTGCCTCTTTTTGTTTTGGGTCTAAGTTTTTTAATAAATCAGTCATATGTTCCAGGGGTTGTTTCAAGTCATGCCTATCATCTAAAATGTAAAGGTAGAAAGATTATAACAGTATGATCAGAGTCTTAGATTTTTGGGCTACATGGTGCGGACCATGCAAATTTATGGAACCGGTTATCGAGGAACTGGAAAAAGAGCTTCATGGCAAAGTGCAATTCGAAAAAATTAATGTCGACGAAAACCAGGAACTTGCAGCCAAGCATGGCGTGATGTCCATCCCAACTTATATCATCGAAAAAGAAGGCAAAGAAAAGGAACGGATTGTAGGTGCAACTCAAAAAGATAATTTCAAGAAAGTTCTGGCAAAATATGCATGACCCCTTCCCGTTGGTTATTGCCAATCACAAGGCTAATAAAAATTGGAAACAGGTTCAAGAATGGCTAGAAGAAGTTGGGCCGGAAGCCAAAGATTTTAAAGGCACCATAGTTTTTTGTCCTTCGTCACCTTTTCTCGTTGCAAGCAGCCAGTTAATCAAGTCAAAAAAATACAACATCAAACTTGGAGCCCAGGATATTTCCTTTTTTGACCAAGGTCCTTATACAGGAGAGGTTGCAGCTACACAACTTAGTGGACTGGTAGGCTACGCTTTGGTTGGTCATTCAGAAAGAAGACAAAATTTCCACGAAGACGAAGCCCGTCTGCAGAATAAACTCGTTAATGCCCAAAAAGCAGAAATTGAAGCAATCTTGTGCGTACAATCGGCGGAAACGCCAATTTTAAACGATGTCGCAATTGTAGCTTATGAACCAACTTTTGCAATCGGAACTGGTAATCCGGATACACTTACCAATATCAAAAATGTTATTCAGAAAATCAAAGAAAGAGGTCCTTACACGGTTCTTTATGGCGGCTCCGTTTCCAGCGATAATGTTGGCGGTTTAATGTTAATAGGCGCGCTAGACGGAGTCTTAGTTGGAGCAAGTCACAGTCTTGATTCAGAAAAATTTATTAATATTCTAAAAGCCATTAAATAAATTATTATGCACGAGCTTGGCGCCAAAAGTCGCAGAAGATACCCTGTTGTAAAAATTATTCTGCTTTCGGTCCTGGTTTTTGGAACGCTTTTAAGCTCACTTTATTTTTTTAAACTCGACAAATACATCCTTAAAGGACCCGGCAGTGTCGTAAAATTTATTACTGATTCAGGTCTAAAATCTGAAAACGGCAGGACTAACGTACTTCTTCTGGGAATAGGTGGTAAGGGTCACGAAGGTCCTGACTTAACCGATACAATAATATTGGCCTCAATCGATAAAAATGCCAAAGATGTCGTACTAATATCAATTCCAAGAGATTTATGGGTTAGCGATCTTGGGGCTAAAATTAATCATGTTTATGCCTACGGTCAGGAAAAAGACAAATCGGGTTTACTAAGTGCCGAAAAGTCGGTATCTCAGCTTTTAGGTATCCCTGTTCACTATGCCATCCGTGTAAATTTTGACGGATTTACCAAAGCAATAAATTTGGTCGGAGGATTAAATATTGATGTTGAAAATTCTTTTTCGGACCCCAAATACCCAATAGAAGGTAAAGAAGATGATCTTTGTGGACTTACGATCGAAAATCAAGAAGTCAAAGGTACCAAAATTCAGGTTGTCAAAGACGCTACCGGCTCGGCCATACCTCTTAGGGAAATTACTGACCAAAACGACCCATTCATCTGTCGCTATGAAACTCTTAACTTCAAAAAAGGCCAGATTGAAATGGATGGTTTAACCGCTTTAAAATATGTCAGATCTCGGCATGGCACGAATAGCGAAGGCTCAGATTTTGCCAGATCAGCTCGTCAACAAAAGATAATTTTGGCATTTCGAGAAAAAATATTGTCGTCCGAAACGCTAACTAATCCTAAGAAAATAATCAGCCTCTTTTCCACTTTTGGTGACTCTATCGACACAGATATAAAAGACGATGATATTGCACTTTTTGCCAAAATTGGTACCAAATTAGACACAAGTAGCATTAGAAGGGTTGTTTTAGATACAAATGAAAAAAACGGCAAACTCGAATTTGGTCTGCCTCAAAATTATTCCGGCCAAGCGGTTGTCATACCTAAAAATAATAATTGGACGGAACTATCAGAATATATTCAAAGCGAGATATTTAAACATTAGAACCAAAACACAAAATAAACCCACCAATAAATTGAAAATTACCCGAAGTAACTAAAGATTTAGTCTTGAAAGCTTTTAACAAGCTTCAAAGTTCCAAAAACGAAGAGTAGCACCCCAAACGCAAAAATTGCATATGTAATCTCCGCTGAACCAGCGGCAGGTAGTGCAGAAGACGAGCCACCTTTACTAAGCGACGAAGAATCGGTCGCAGACTGAGCAAACACGTTTCCAGTAAGTGTAAGGGAAAGGCCAATAGAAGTTCCAACTCCTACCAGCTTACGAACAAAAGATTTCTTTTGGCAGTCCGAAATCATATATCTATACTAAGCTTAACGGGAATTTTTACCTCTTGTCAAGTCTCAATTTAAGATTTCCCAGCAGATTTCTTTTTTAAAGAAGCCTTATTAGTAGTCTTTTTCAAAACTGAGGGGGCAGAAATCTTTCCGTTTAACCTTTTGGATAACCTTGATTTAAGCCTTGAGGCTTTGTTTTTGTGAATCATATTAACTTTGGCTGCCCGATCAAGCGCCTTAAATGCCCCGACTAAAGAGGCTGCAGTTGGATTCTTTCGGAACTTATGAACAGTTGTCTTATACGCTTTTTTAACACGTAAATTTACCACTGTTTTGCGTCTGTCTTGTCTTACTTTTTTGATTGCTTGTTTTGTAACCGGCATATCTATTAATATAAGTCAGAGTTTCAGTCACTCTGGGTTTATCTAAAAAGGTATTCTATCATAATGTTTCATTTTCTCAAAAACGGAGCCAAAATTATCTTTAATAAAAAGCAGGATGATATCCTTTCTGCTGCTTTTGTTATCGCCGTTTCGGTTGGTATTTCCCGTGTGTTGGGCCTTGTTCGTTATAGACTTCTGGCAACTTATTTCGGTCACGATCTAAAACTTTTAGACAGCTATATTGCAGCCTCAGTAGTTCCGGATGCAATATTTGAAGTTCTAATCTTCGGCGCCATAGCCCTAGCCTTTATACCTATTTTTTCCAAATATGTTTCCCGGGAAAAGATCAAAAAAGCGTGGGTTTTCTCCTCGACTATGATCACGATCGGTCTTATAATTTTCATGGTTTTTGCCGTTTTGGTCACGGTTTTTGCCGATGGCATCGCCCCTGTTATTGCACCTGGCTTGGTTGCAAAACAGCCGGAAACTCAACTTATAATTGCCCGTCTTTTAAGAATC
>CAYHKI010000101.1:0-4112 GCA_964357165.1 uncultured Gammaproteobacteria bacterium
GTGATTTGAACCCAAAAGCCTTCTGAAGTTCCTTTGAAACTCCAATTAGATGGAATATAATTGTGTGTTTCATTTCAGTCTCCTTGTATAAAACAGTTAGATATCTAACTGTTCGATATCTACCATATTTTGGTTATTTTGTCAAGAGGCGGTATTTAAGACAATTTAGTACGTTTTTGATACTTTTCATGGTAGGCTTACAATATGACCTTATTATCGGAGAGTGTAGTGTTAGTTTGTCCGCTTCACGACCCTGAAGAGAGGATCTTGCAAGAATTAAAGAATTTAGGGACAAATCTGACCGAAATCTATGGTGGTTTGGTTGGAATAAGCGTTTCCCGAACAACCTCAAAAAAAACAATTGAAGCTCTCAAGCAAGCGAGCACTCACCTTTTAATCCAAAACAAAAAAACAGGCTTATCTTTGGGTGATAATTATAGACAGGCTATAAGACTTGGACTTGGATTAAATACCTCCCATATACACTTAATGGATTTTGATCGGGCATTGCATTGGGTAAGGAGATATCCTCAGGAATTAAATGAAGTAGTCAAAAAAATTACAACCTTTTCTGGCTTTTTATCTTTTGTGCGAACTAGAAGAGCATTTGAATCTCATCCCCTAATCCAAAGAACAACAGAAACAACGATAAACGCCATTGCTTCTGAAGTTGCAGGAGTTGATGTTGACATTATGTCTGGTTCCTTCGGTATGGATAGGGATTTAGCTACTTTAATTGTTAAAGAGTCAAAAAGGCAAGATTTTGGAATTTATGCTGAGTTTCTGGAAATTACTCTGAAGCACAAAGTCCGAGTCAATACGATTGAAGTCGATGGTTTGGAGTGGGAAACACCCGACCAGTATCAGGATAAAATTGAGAAAGAAGGATATACTGCTTGGCTTGACGAATTTGAGTCTTTACCTGAATGGAAAAAACGAGTTAAATTGATAGAAAAATCAACAGAAGTTTTGACTAAATCTTAGTGATAATTCGCATAACATACAGCTTTAATAAAATATTTACATGAGTGAAATTGGAGTTTTAGACGAATATACTTTATCACAAGAAGGTCGGAAAGATTTAAATGATGCCGAAAAAACAGCATTAGGGAAAGTCCAGGAGATTGATCACCCTGGAACCTTAGTTCATGTAATGTCTTTAGATCGTCTTGATAATATTTTCCAAAACGGTATTCAATCTGAAAAATTTTCAAACAGAATCGGTAAGAAGGTAAAAAGAAGATGGCGAGAATCAGATCCAAGCAAGGTCTATGTCGGTAAAATTGGTGAGGGGAGGAAGGATTGGTTTGGTAATTTAGAGGCGATAGCAAATACCATGAGTGATCCACAAGATACAAACCAAGTTGCTGTTTTGATATTAGATCCAAAAGTTGAAAAAAAAGGTTCCATAAGTAATACTCCCGGAGAAAGAGTAATAAGATATCGGATTTCTCCTAAATATATTGTTGGTATTGCGGTTGGTGGGTCTATGGAAGCCTTTATGGATTATTTTCCTGAAAGGAAACGAATAAAAAGCTTTACGGCTGACAAGCCATTAGTAAATAAATTAAAAGACAGAACTTTAGCAGTTATGAAAGGTATATTTAAGGGCGAACCAGAAAAGTTTCTTCCAATTTATGATTTAAAGGGTAAAGTTTTATGGCCTGAGCATAGAGAAATCTCTGAGGCGGTTTCAAAGCAGTCAGAGGAAAAGATTTAATTTCTGATCTTATAAATTATTACTTTTCTCCCGGACTAAAATCAGGACATTCAACAATTTCAGTCCAATTAGCGATTCAAAATTCCATCGGACGAGCCAGTACCCTATAGTTTGACAACTATTCTCGGTATGAGTATAATCGAATAGAAATATGGAAAATCAAGAAGGTGTTACCATAACTGCTGAAGAAGCACCTACACGTGTAGTTGAAGCTGGGGAAAAACGTCACTACTACCTTTTTAGAGAAAAAGATCCAACTTATCCTTTAGAGTTGATTATTACCGAAGTCTCCTGGCCACACACAACCGTTCCATGCGCATGAAACCATTGATGAAATTACGGTAGTACTGCATGGAGAAGTAGTAGGTATTACTAAAGACACAAAAGATAGTCAACCGCAAGAACACCCAGTCCAAGCGTTGTCCATTTATGATCCAGATGTACATAACTTTCATAGAATAACTGCGGCTAAAGATGGCACCGTTCTTTTAGTATTAGAAGACAAAAATACAGGCGATATTATCGGTGGTGAGTTATCTTATGACGAAGGCTTCAATGCAGGTAAAGCATATCATACAGTCGAAAACAGAACTGACAAGTGGGTAACTATGGCTACAGTAAAGATCACTACCCCTGAAACATTTGCTAAAAATCCTAAGATATTTCAGGAAGACAAGATCAATTTGGAATAACCCAAGTGCAAAAGTTGTATGGATAGCAACGATAAGGAAACAGCTCGACTCTACGGATTATCGGGTTAATTGATAAGTAGACATACTAAATTATCAAAATGGGAAGCCATGTTGGGGTTTTATTTACCACCCTGTTGCGCTAAGACGCTATTTTCTTGTATCAATAGGATACCTTCCCGTTTTGCTTGAGCAATTGACTCGTCTGTAAATCCACCTTTAGCAACAAGTGCAAAGTACTCTTTTCGTTTAGGCTTGCCCCAAACAACATTCATAGATTTATTCTTCAAGTCACCAAGAACATCTGTTCCTATGGGTTTAGTGTTCCATTTTGTTTCGACAAAGAGAATTGAATTATCACGCTGGTTTAGTCCTACAAGGTCAATTTCTGTTTCTTTGTCCCACCATCTGCCAAGGGCGTCAAACACAGGAAGCTCACCGTCGTTAATTGCCCTCGTAATAAACTGCTCCGTTGTGTCTTCGTATGACTTGGCTACTAATTGAGTAAGTATCTCCCCGCGGGTTTCAAACAGACCATTATAATCATTGCCTTTGGCAAGACTCATGTTAGGGAAAATAAAGCTGAAATAGAAACGTAAGAAGGCATCAGAAAGCGAGTAAGTACCCTTCTTACTTTTTTCAGGAATTTTGTCTGTAATCGGTGCCTCTTTTTTGACCAATCGTAGCTGTATTAGGGTTTTAAGATATCCAGGAAGTGCGGTTGAAGGAACTCCTGCGGCTTGCACAATTTCGGAAAATTTTGTTCGTCCCAATCCGATAGCTTTGAGTATTTCTAAATAGGAACGAGGGTCTGCAAACTCCTCACTCAAAAGAAGTTCAGGTTCAACTCCTAGAAAACTTCCCTCAGGGAGAATATACTTTTCAATGTTTTGTCTAAGCGTTTTAGTGCCATCAAAAACTCTGGCATAGGCTGGAATTCCACCAGAGATAGCATACAGG
The DNA here is from genome assembly GCA_964357165.1 of uncultured Gammaproteobacteria bacterium. Classification (GTDB taxonomy): domain Bacteria; phylum Patescibacteriota; class Microgenomatia; order Curtissbacterales; family GWA2-41-24; genus CAYHKI01. Next base: position 3,370 of record CAYHKI010000101.1, read on the forward strand.
GGGAAGGTGTTGGCAAATGGGGCATTAGGGTAAAAGTTCCTGCTATCTTCATAGGTGAATGGTTGTAGGAGCCATTGCCCAGTCCGTCTTCCATAAAGCGGTGCGCTATAAACAAGCGTGTGTTTATATATCATGGAGATACTCGAACCCATCAGAATAACCATTACTTTTCTATCTTTGAGATACATATCCCAGCCATACTGGAAATATGAAGACATACCAGAGTCAGACTCTACTAAAAAGGGAAACTCGTCAAATACTAGTACTATTGGTTCTTTCAAGTCTTGCGTGACCTTCCCTAAATAATCAAAGAACTCCCTCCAAGTAGGAAAGGCAGTTGAAGGTAGGGGACTGGGACCAAGTTTCTGGGTAAGAACACTTATGGCTGATTGTAAGTGTGATTCTGCATTGCCCCGACTGGCAAGGTAATAAACGTAAGCTTTGTCTTTCAAAAAGTGGCGGACTAATTCAGTTTTACCAACACGCCGCTTTCCGTAAATGATAAGAAGCTGCGCCTCTTTGTTAATTGCTTTGTATCGTTCATTGAGCCATACAAGCTCTTTTGTTCTGTTAATAAATTGGTTACTTTCCATATTAGATGTTTGAAACTATCATAGTGACAGCTATTATATTAAGGGTGATATTTCTATTTGTCAACTATTTGTCTGCGATATCTTTGCCAGTAGAATTGGGTATAAGCATGTTCTTTTTAATACATGGCTTCGAATTTGTTAATTCATTAT
>CAYHKI010000102.1:0-3897 GCA_964357165.1 uncultured Gammaproteobacteria bacterium
CGGACTTTTATCTTTACGTTGACGAGTTTCAGAACTTTGCCACAGAAACGTTTGCGGATATCTTGGCCGAGGCCAGGAAATTTCATTTGAATTTAATTGTTGCTAATCAATTTATCGGGCAAATAGAAGAGGAAGTTAAAAATGCCATTTTTGGAAACGTCGGAACAATTGTCAGCTTTAGAATTGGAGTCACCGACGCTAACTACCTGCAGCATGAGTATACGCCGGTTTTTAATGAGACAGATCTTATAAACGTTGAGAGATTTCAGGCATATGCAAAAACGATTGTCAGAAACGAACCTGTACCACCATTTTCTCTTGACACAACCCGGGATCTTGCCAAAGACCATAAAGACCCAAGGATCGCCGAGATGATCAAACAGTTATCTAGACTTCGTTACGGTCGTGATGTTAACGTGGTCGATGCGGAGATAGTACACAGGGCGAGGTTGTAACTCCGGACGTTGTGATATAATTTGCCCATGGATCAGATTGTAATACCTACCGATATTGTCAAAAAAGTAGAGAAGCTTTCGAAAGAGCTTGAAGCAGTCAAAAAAGAGGTTAAAAAAGCTGTAAAAATTTCCAAAGACCAAGCTTGGTTTTGGTCAAAGTCGTGGCAGGCGAAGGAAAGAGCAGCGGATAGAGACATAAAGCAAGGCAAAACAAAGACCTTTTCTTCGGTCGAAGACCTTACCCGTGATCTTCATTCTTAATGCGGTTGATTCGCAGTAATTCATTCAAGCGTTCATTTAAAAAATTACCCAAATTTATTCAAAAGAAAGCGGACAGGATCTTGATTCTTTTGGCTTCAGATTTGCAGCATCCCTCGATTAGGGCAAAGAAAATTCAGGGGGCGAGCGATACTTGGGAAGGAAGGATAGATAAATTCTATCGTTTTACGTTTCAGATAGAAGCAGACGAAATTTTGCTGCGCAGTATTGGAATCCATGATATAACTAAGAAAAGGTAGGGTGTGATGTTAATGTTGTTGACGTGGAGATTGTGCAGGGTTCGCCTTTGACGAGTTTTTGGTGAGGCAAGCAAGGCTGTAAGTAAGATTAAGGGTTAGTTTTCTGTTCCCAGTAGTCTTCAACTTCTGGATTGTGGTCTTCGTGATAGGCTTTTAAAAGGTCACGTCCTTCAGAAATGAGATCGTCTGAGAGAGGCAAATCGTCAAGCATTGCGCCATCTTTACTGTTTTGAAAAATTACACCAATTACTTCTCCTTTATCGTTAAATAATAATGATCTTTTTTCATCAATTTGTCTCTCCTCTGTGAAATTCATGTCTATAGATAACATGAGTGTGGGATTATCTTGTAAGTGGATTCCGTTTGACCAACCTTTATTTGGAACCCAAAGACTGGGTACTGAAGACTCATCTTTACCTCTATGGTAAATAACACCTGAAATGCCATAGTCAAAACCTGTTACGTGTTTTTGGATAGGTTGTTTTTCTCTTTCTACCATATTGTACATCCTGGATCGATTATAACAGACAGAAATTATGTGGTGGGCGTGCTAGGGTTCGAACCTAGGACCTTCTGTTTATAAGACAGATGCTACTACCACTGAGCTACACGCCCGTACAGAGGAAATTTTAGCATAAATTGTAGTAAACTTAACAAGATGACAGGCGAGGCTGGAGATTTTTTAAGACCTACCGAGGGAAAACTATCTATAAAATATTATGGAGCAAGTGAGGCAAGCTTAATGCATCCGGAAGAAAATCAGGACGCAATAGGATTTGATGAAAAACATGGATGGGCTGTGGTCTTAGACGGTGTCGGGGGTAAAAAGAATGGTCGGTTAGCGAGCCAGAAAGGTTTGAAGGTGATTGGCGAAGGGTTATCAAAATTACGCAATTTTGATACCAGTAAATTGCAGGAAATAGAAGATATTTTGGCAACAGCTCATAAAAAAATTCAAGAAACCGAAGGGGAGGCGACGATGGCATTGGTCAAAATGGTTGATACAGTTGGTGAGAAGAAAGTAATTCTTTATCAACTTGGAGATAGCCGTGTATATTTTTTACATGGAGGCAAAATTAGCCGCCTGACTTTTGATAGCGCTGTAGTTCCAGAGGAAGTTGCCATACTAAATAGACTCGATGATGTTGAAAATCCGGATGAGATGTCAGCAGAAGAACGGGCGATGTTTAAGTTTAGAAATATTACTCATACTCTGGGTGCAAAGACATTTCGAAGTGCCGATTATGCAATGAGAAGACTAAGTAAAGGTGACAAGATTATCCTGACAACAGACGGTGTTCATGACAATCTCACAACTGCAGAAATTGAAGAAGTAGTTGCTAGTGGCGGAGATACCGCGAGGGCGTTAGTTTCGCGAGCAAAAGATAGGTCACAAACAAATCATTTACGTAGAAAGATAGATGATATTTCGGCTATTGTGATAGAGGTGGAATGATGAAAATTGGGATTGTTTACAAAAAAGATAATGCACAGACTGAGAAGCTGGTTGGTGAAATCAGAAAGTATTTGGATGGCAAAGCGGAGGTTGTAGATGAGGGGAATTTAGCGGGACCTGACTATATTCTGGTATTGGGTGGGGATGGAACTTTAATCCATAAAGCTTGTGAGTTAGCCCATTTTAAAATTCCATTTATCGGCATTAATACAGGCAATTTGGGTTTTTTGACTGCATCTGATTCAAAAGATTGGCAAAAGGCTATCGATCATTTGGTTTTCGGTAAAAAGGTTTTTGTTTCCGAGCGTATGATGCTGGACATAAAAGTCGGCAAGGAAGTTTTTCGGGCAGTTAACGAGGCGGTTGTTAAGGGGTTATACCGAATTGTGGATTTGAAGTTGATAGTAAACGGTGAACCCTTTTTGAAGGTTTTAGGGGATGGGGTAATCGTTTCGACCCAGACTGGTTCGACTGCATATTCACTTTCTTCTGGCGGGCCAATAGTGGATCCTGAGGTTGATTGTCTACTGATTACCCCGGTTAATCCGACAGGTCTACCTATTCCTTCGGTGGTTCTTTCGCCTAAAGATGAGGTAATAATCAAGATTACAAAGGGCAGCGATATTTCTCTAGTTGTTGACGGTCAGGTTCATACAAAGCTTTGTGAGGGTCAGGAAGTAATTTTCAAGCGTGGTTTGCACAACTTAAAACTTGGATACTTTAAAAAAGAGCAATTTTTAAAGGCTCTGAACGCTAAATTTGGGTTGGCAGGTCGTGCTGGTGGATAATAGGATAGCGGGATTGTGGGGGAGAGGGACTTTTCTTTTGTCATCCTGAACTTGATTCAGGATCCGATTCTCGGTCAAGTCGAGAATGACTTTACAATTTCTTCTACAACTTTCTCTTTTGATTTGTGTGTAGTGTCAATTACCAGGTCAAAGAATTTAGGGTTTTCGTAGTCTTCTTTGGAATATAGTTTTTGGAATTTTTCTATATGGCTCTGTTCGCGTTTTTTTATTTGATTTACGGTTTCGGTGTGGGTATGTATTCTGGCAAGCGCTCTTTTGAATCTTTCTTCATCGCTGCATACTAATAAAACTTTTAATACTTGGGGAAATTGGCGACAGAAGTAGCCAAGATAGTGTGAGTCGATAACGTAACCTCCATTCTTGGCAAGATTTGTAAGTCTTTTATCTATTTTCTGATCAAGCTTATCAGGAATTTGTGCTTTATCATGCAAAGGAATATTATTTTCCAGCACATATTTTCGAAAAAAATCTCCGGCTGATTCGTATTTTAAATTAAGTTTTTTGGAAACGCTTTTTGCTGCAGTTGATGTTCCCGAAGCAATTTTTCCGCAAATGACAATACTTTTGTAATTCATAATTGCTAATTTCTAATTATTCTAATTTCTAATAATTTTTTAAAATCCCAATGAGTAAAATTTTTAATTTAGGCTTTGTGCTTG
>CAYHKI010000103.1:0-3863 GCA_964357165.1 uncultured Gammaproteobacteria bacterium
GCGATCAGAATGCCTGCCCGCCAAGTCTTGAAAGCGGCGGGTCGATTTATGCTCCGACTATCCCACACGAAACATGACTCATATACTTCCTCCAGCTTTAAAATTATCACTTAACTCCAAAAGCGGTTCTTCCCATCCAAAACAAGTTTCCCTACCCTCAAGCTTTTCAAAAATCTTTATGCAAGACAGGTCAAGTCTGGTATATTCTTTTAAAACCCCAACAGTCTCCTCAATAAAACCACCAACTGTTCCGTCAGAATCATCAACTCCACCAATCGACAATTTTCTATCTAGCCTCAAAAGCATATCTACCAACAACCCGGCTGTTTGCTCACTCACCGGTAAATCGGACACCAACGCAGACAACCGATTGCAACCTTCCTGTAATGAATCTTGATAAGCAAACCATGTGTGGGATGGCCCATTGTATGGCTTGATGTAACCCATATCAGAAGTGATGACGCGTTTAGCTTCCGACAACTGCATACTATTCAAAGTACCCAAATTTCCACTGCAAGAGGCAGTATGTACAAACTTTTTATCCTCATCCGTCATCGGCTTGCCACGCATTACTGCATGCAGCGCTACTGCCACCATGTGTTTACATAAAGTATCATTCTGTCCCAAATAACAAGTACAATTGCCTTGATCGTAATTTCGGTTTGAAACAAAAACCTCATAAGGTTGGCTGCCTATCACCGTTGCCGTACAGGAAATACCGTTATTTTTAAATTTCGTAACTTTGCCTTTTCCATATAAATCTACTGCTCGTTCGAATGTCGGCGCATCAGTTGCGAATTTAATTTTGTCTAAGTCGTAATTCGGTAACATATTATTTCAATTTCTTTATTCGTAGAAAAGCTTTGCTTATTGATGCATTTCCAATTAACGAGCACATTTGAGAGATAGCAATCTTGTTTAGTTTAACTAATCTCTCCGATTGATTAGATAAAGTTTAAATTCGGCACTAATCCAGGACGCAAACTCAAAAGCAATATCTTTGTGTGCAAAGGTGCCACCACCATACCGACCTGCTTTATTGATTAATCCAATAGCATTAACCGATTCTATCCAACGCTTTGGCGTGAGGGAAAAACTGTTTGCTCCCGCCTGGTTTTTAAACACATCGAATTCGATGTGTTTAAAATTTGGATTATACAGATGCTCCCAAATACCCAAAAAATCGATAGTGTCCCGATTTCTCATCCAATTTTGAACCACGTATTCTGTCCGCTCTTTGTCTTTAAACCGCGCTATATCGGTCAATGAGATGTAATCACTTTCGTTTTGCTGGAAGGTATAAACTTTTATTCCTTTGGTAATAATTTTTTTCATAATTTAGTTACTCTATGCTTGAAACAACAGGGGCATTTGATATAGTCGTCAATCTTGCCTCGGCTCAAACGGAATAATTCCGTCGAGTTGGAATCATAAATATTGCGCGTACGATTTGGGTTGTAGTATTGAGACATATTTAAATTGCACTGAGCACTTCTTGTTTGAAATCAGCAATCACCCTATTCTCAAACTCAAAAACAGCATTGTCAGACTCTTGAAGAGCATGTACTAATAGATCTTTTGCCTTAAGATAATCTTTGACTCGTAAATCAGCTAATCTTTGCAAAAACGAAGTGGAAACCCAATGATTAGATTTTGGAGCTGAGACTTGTGTTCCAATATAAGCATCTATGGATTGTTGCCCATTAGTGATCGCCCTTCGTAAACGACCATTCCCATCGTGAACATGCAAGTTACCATTATTTGAATATTTTTCCACAATAATTGGGTCATTAACTCTGGGAGAAGTTTTTATATTTTTCTTTTTTATGTCCTCTAACACATCTTCATGTTCTGCGAGGTAATCAGCAACTTCTTTTGCAGTTTTTTTGTTGAGCTCAAAATCCTCTATTTTCTCGTCCCAACTAAATCTTAACTCATCTATTGGGTATTCTATTTCTAATTTCCAACTTGTCCCCTCTGAAGTTATCAAAGGCACAAGGTTCTTTAGTTCATAACCCATCATCAGTGAATCTACTAAATTCCAAAAATTTCTAATGGCCTTTTCACCGTCCAGATCAATCCATCGTTTGTTAACTACGGCTTTAATATGGTCATAATTTCCCAACCCAGGAAAGAGTTTGTCCATTTCATGGGCGATAAGCATCTTTCCTATATCAACTCTGGTCGGTTCTGTAATCTGATTGGTATATCCCACTATTTTTTGCATATAGATCGTAACTTCAAAATTAGTTTTTGTCGATTTTTTTCATGATTCGTGCTGTTTCATACAAAGCAACAATCATTCTCTGATTCTAACAATACCACTCCTAGCTACTCCAACTCAGGGAGCATAGATTCCTAGTGTGTAAGTCATCTTCTAAACTAAGTTAGCTACTTTACCAGCAGTTTGCACTTCTTATAAGTATCTGAAATTATTTTTCTGATACTAGTTTGAAGTTCTTTGTTGTAAAGCACTTCCGATGTTTTGAAAGTTCTTATCTCTTGAGAAAAAGAAATATTGGCAAAGGAGATAGTATTTCTTTTTTCCAATTGAGAACTTCTTAGCTTCTTAAGCAAACCACCATTAGAAGTCGCATAATCGTTGAAAGTTTTCGTTAGCTCTTTCTTGAATAAATCGGGGTATCTTTCTGCTAGTTCAATTACATAATGGTTACGGTCTATCATTTTTTGATGGAATAAATTCAATATATCTTCAGCGGTTAAATCAGTACCAGATAGCATACGCAAATACACTGATTCATTAGTCAACTCATAAAGTATTTCAGGGTATTTTTCGACAATATCGAGTCTCTTTTTATAGGCACTAGCGGCTATCAAAGCTGATATTGCGTAATGAGGAAATGAGGCTTCATTATGGTATTTTATTAATCTAAATATTTCTTCAACAGCCCCATCGTAGTCACCAAACAAAAGATGTCTTTCCAAACCATAGTAATATAGGAACACATAACTTAAGTTTGTCTTTTGAGTTATATCTTTTAGAAAGTTTAAATATTCCCATCGTTGTTCTGAACTGAGCTCTGTATATGAAGGATAGTAAAAGGGTTCTTGTAGATGTTGATCGCTTGGTTTAATGGAAAACCTTGTCCATATTAAACTTGGTTCAGCGTAAAAATTATATTTATTTTCTTCAGGTTCTTTTGGGGTTGTTCTGATTTCGATTATCCAGAGAAGAGAACGAGTAGGCTCAGGAATTCCGAGCTGTTTTAGAAATTTATCTGTGTTTTGATTTGAAGTATTAACTTGAAGTGGTTTATTAATGATATTTGTTTGATTTGCATGATTAGTTATCTCATCAACACAATTGTAAAATTTTTGTTTTCCTGCTTTCATAATTGCCAGATTACCATTTGTATCATTTACATGGTTTCATCTAAAAATTCTCTTCGTTTATCTTCTAAGAATTTCAGGCACTCTTTAAATAATACGTGTTTTTCAAGAATATCTTTCATAATAAACACCTAACAAACGCTGGATCGTTTGATAAAATTATACAGGATTTGCAGAATAGAACTTAACCGTATAAATTACTGTGATTGTCAATTGCAACAAAAAGCACACTTTTCGTGTCTCGCTTAAATATTACTCGTATATCTCCGGTCACATTTATACTCCTGTAACCCAAATATTTCCCTTTTAAAACATGACTATTTATACTGGATCAAACTTTTCATTCTCGAGAAGTACTTGTCTTTCTTTAAATTTTTCTTTGATTTTTTCAAGGTCGTATCCAAGTTTCATTTTAATCTTAAGTTTAAAAAAACCCACGATAATCCGAGTTTGACTCGACTCCAACTATCCCAATTTTTAAAACCAAAATAGTCGCCTGTCAAGCCTCAACA
>CAYHKI010000104.1:0-3682 GCA_964357165.1 uncultured Gammaproteobacteria bacterium
ACAAATAAGGTAAATATAAAACATTTCCAAAAATGGCTGGAAAATGTGAAATAGGGAGGTGTGTAATATTCCAGTTATTAATGTTTTTGTCGTGTGGTTTGTTTTTGGGTAAGATTATTTCTATTTTAACTCCTTTTTTAGCTAGGCCTAAAAGAATTTCCCTGTCGAACACTTCCCCACCAAGTATAGATTTTGGGTTCAATCCTAACTGAGGAGAACAAATTACCATAATGCGTTAATTGTCATTTTTATTCCATCTTCAAATTTAACTTTTGGTGAAAAACATAATTCCTTATTAATTTTTCTTATATTTGTTATATAGTTTCCGGTTTCTACTTCCTGGTATTTTTTAGGCCAATTAATAAATTTTAATTTGCCTTTACCTACAGATCCAATAATTGTTTGTGCCATTTCTTTTAAACTAATACCTTTCCCAGATCCTAAATTATAGATTTGACCAATACTTTTTACATTGATAATGGCTGATGTGAATGCATCCATTAGGTCATCAATGTAAATGTAATCTCTTTGCTGGTTGCCATTGCCAAAAATTGTAATTTCTTTTCCGGCTTTGGCTAGATCGATAAAATAATTAACCAGATTATATCCTGCAAATGTTTTCTTTACATGGGGTCCGTAAACATTCGATGTACGGAAAACGGTTACGTTTAAGTTATTTTGACGAGCATATACAATTGCTATCTGTGTCGAAGCAAGTTTTGAAAGGCCGTAAGCAGATATCGGATTCAAGGTATGTTTCTCGTCGACCGGTAAATATTTTGGTATGCCGTATTCTAGTCTAGAGCTAGAAAGAATTAGTTTTGTACTTGGTGAAAACTTGCAAATTAAATCGCAGATTTTTGCTGTAGGGAAAGTGTTTATGTAAAAGCTTTTATATATATCCTCATTGCTTTCTCTGTTTCCGGAAAAACCAGCTAAGTGAAAAATGACGTCATATTTTTTTTTCACACAATAATTTAGGCTTTTTTCATTAGTCACATCCTGCCCTCTTTCTAAATCGAAAGTTTCAACTTTAGCACCCAAAGCGGTTAAGTGAATATTTAGGCTGGATCCTATAAAACCTTTGCCTCCTGTTATTAGAATTCTTTTTCTTTTTAAACTCATGTATTTTTATCCTTTGGACTTTTGGCGTCCAGTATATCCATTAAAGTAAACCAGCTTTTTCATTAAAAAAGATTTTTAACCTTATGGGTAATAGAAATGTGGTAATTAGACTTCGGATTAGATAAGGAAAGTAAGATAATCCAAATTCCCCGCTGTTAAAGTAATGTAATCTGACTGATAAACTTTTTCTATACATTTTTTCAATACTCTTTTGTGACCTTCTGTTTCTAATAGTCCTCCATAGTAATAATTCCTCTTTTAAGTTTGCCATTTTAAATTTTTTAGCCCTTATTAAAAAATCATAATCTTCAACCATGTCATATTTAGGGTTATAACCATTTAAATCTTCAAATACTGATTTTTTACCAAACCAGCTAGGATGAATAAGTCCTGTTATCCATTTGTTCATTTTTTTAATTTCCTTATCGTGCGTAGGCTTGTGAACCTCTCCTATTGTTCTACCATTTTCGTCTATGAGTTTTGCCCAGGTGCCACATATATCGATTTTGGGATTAGTGACTAAGAATTCTATCTGCATTTTGAGCCTATTGGTTAAACTTATGTCGTCTGCATCCATGCGTGCAATGTACTGCCCATTTGCTGCTTTTAGCGCCTTATTTAGGGACGCAGCAAGACCTAGGTTTGTTTGATTATTTAAAATTTTAATGCGTTTATCTTTTATACTCTTTAGAAACTTTAAGGAGTTGTCTTTTGACGCGTCATTAACAATGATAAATTCAAAGTCTGTAAAAGATTGACCCAAAATACTGCTTACAGCCTCACTTAAATATGGCATACCGTTGAAAACAGACATAATAACACTAATTTTAGGATTTGCTGACATTTTCATATACTTTTAATGTGGCTGTTGCTGTTTTCTCCCAAGAAAAACTATTTTTTACTAACAAATAACCATTTTGGCCAAGTTTGTTTAGATTTTTATTTGAAAAAGCTTTTTTGATGGAGTCAGCAATATTTGATGGGTTACGCTGGTCTTTAATAAAATACCCATTTACACCTTCTTTGACTAAATATTCATTATCACCGGTTTTGGATACAATCACTGGTAATTTTGACGCCCAAGCCTCAAGTAGTGTAAGTGACTGTCCTTCATATATTGAAGGCATGATTAATGCTGAAGCGGTTTGGTAATGTTCAAGAAGTTCTGGGCCATATTTTGAGCCTTCAAGTTTTATATTACTCTCTAACTTGAACTTTTTTGTCAAATTTTGTATTTCCAATTTTTGTGGCCCATCACCGACTATTACTAAAATTACGGGAAATTTTTCGATATTTAGTATTTTAATTGCTTCAACCAGATTAGTTAAGTTTTTCTGCGGATGGAGACGTCCTACAAAAAGAAGAACGTTCTTGAGTCTAGAAGAACGAGGTGATGATTTTATAAACTGTTGGTCAACACCGTTTGGGATATATACTATTTTTTTGTTAACATTTTTAATTTTCAAAAAATCTCGAGACACAGTTATTTGTGAACCGTATAGTATTTGAGTTAATATGAATTTTTCAATTATTTTCGAAAGCTTCCCATTTAAACTTGTATTTAAAGATGTTCCATGTACAGTAAAGATCGCAGGGGTTCCTTTAAATACCATAACTAATCTTGCGATTATGCCTGGGAGAAACGCATGTGCATGCACTAAATCATAGTCACTTTTATATAAGAAAAGTAATGCCTTTAATGTAAATAATATTTTTGACACAATATTCCCTGCAGAAGTTTCTTTTCCCAATTTTATAACCCTGAGATTTTTAACTTTGATATCCTTATATCTACCATTATTTCTTGTAATAATATCTATTTTAACTCCTCTTGACGCTAAGTTTTTTGATATCTCCCAAGCATTTATTTGACCTCCACCAACAAAGGGAAACCACGTGTCGATTATAACTGCAACTTTCATGTTAAAGATTTGTAAACTTTTTCGGTCTCAAGTGATACATTATTCCAGTCATATAATTTTGCCAAATTTAATGCTTCTTTTTGCTTTTTTTTATAAATGCTTTTATTCTCTAAAAGAGTTGTTAGTTGTGATGCTAAATCTTTAATATCTCTTGTTTTGAAAAATAAACCACCTTGACCATTTTTGGTAATTTCTTTAAATACTTCTATATTGGAAATAACGTATGGGACACCACTGGCTGCTGCTTCTATTACATTTATTCCAAAACCTTCTGTGCTTGAAGTTGAACATAAGACGGAAGAGGTTTGCAACAGTTTAAGAAGTGTCTCTCTTGGCAAATTTTTGTAGAAGTGAATGTTTTTGTTTAGCTTAAGCATTGATGAAATATTTTTGAGATTTTTTTCTTCTGGACCGGTACCCACAATTATTAAAGAACATTCGATATTTTTTTTTGTAAGCATAGCGAAAGCCCAGATTAAATCAGTAATATTTTTATATGGAACAAGTCTACTAATACAAATAATCACTGGCGGTGTTTCCTTGCTAATTATTTGTTTAAACTCACTCGGCTCAACACCACATGGTATAGTTTTAATAATTTTTGAACTTATGCGATATTTTATCAACTTCTTTGT
>CAYHKI010000105.1:0-3619 GCA_964357165.1 uncultured Gammaproteobacteria bacterium
CTGATTTAAACTGTGCATTTTTAATCCTTTTTAAGACAATGGAATTAGGAAAGTATTTAATATCCTTTAGCCATCCACTCAGGGTACCCTTAGGAACCATTGTTTTTTTATTAATTAAAGTGTATGAATAACCTTTCTTCCGAAGTTCTATTACTAATTCTTTAATATATTTTGACCTTTTCATATAGTCAGACCCAGATATATTATACTAAGACTTTATAATCACCAGTTCAACTACAACAAAATTTATATCTTTCCTTACTTGTTTTAAAAGACTTATCACGAAGAACAGGATTTTGATACTAATTTATTTTACCCGATATTTATCCAAAATCATCGGGTCGTCGTCGGGGTGCAGCATTACAATAGCCCAATGGTTATTTTTCTTTCCATTTTTGTAGGTATCCCACCACATTTTGTCTAAGGAATGTAAAGGTAAATAATAAATATTCTCATCCTTGGTTGTTATTACTCCTAAACCTTCACCACTTGTGTTATCTTCATGGACAATCTCATCGGCCGAAGGGTCGCTTATTAGCGCCATTTCGTTATGTATTCCTTTTAAAATAACATAATGCCCATCGATCTTGTCTTTTCCTACTTCTTTCTGTAATACTTTGTCAAACCTGCTTAATGTGTCAGTAACATCAAGTGTCACAACAACTCTTCCTCTATCGAATAATTCAGTAAATTCTGTAAATGTCCAATCTTCTTTTACGCAAATATGTGAATCTAGGAGTATCATTTGTGCCATTTTGGTAATTTCAGATGGCTCCGTACCCCATACAGGATCCTTAACGTGAGCATGCATATCTTTTTGACAAACGTGTCCGATTCGGAATGCTTGAGCTCCGGAAATAACCAAGGCATGTGCACATAGCCCCGGTGCGTCTAATGGAATTCGTTGAATGATAAAGTTTTCGTTTTCTGACATTTAATTTAAAAATAGAAGATTGTTGTGTCGGACTGACAATACGACTTTTGAACTATATTTAGATTTTATCAGAAGCCAGGAAAAGATGCACGAAATGGAGCAGGAAATCTACAAATACGCACTCCTGATGAAAGACTCACACGAAGGGAAAATGGATTTTATTATATAATCAAGTTATGGCAAAGGTAGGAAACAAACCTAAACTTGAGATAATAAACGAGGTTCACGCACCAAAGTTTGGAGAAAGTCTGGTTGATATTTTTGATATAACAGGCAAAAATACCGATTTTTCCAAGTATCCATTGAATCAGGACAATACCAGATACTTCAAGGATAAAAATGGGGTGTTTAGAGAAATGAAGGAAAAACCAGAAAAGGGTAAAAAGGTTGTAGCCGAATAGCTTCTTTCTTCTTATATAGATTAAATACTTTGAACTTGAAGTAGTTTATCGTTCAATCGCTTTTCGCAATCTTTCGTCTGTGGCAACACAAACTTTTCCATCAGTCAAATCACAGGTGGTTCCAAAATAAGCAGGACTTCCTTCTTGGGGGTTCTCCCAACCTTTGACTGTAATTCCCTTACGAAAGACATTTACCATTCCTTGTGTGTGGTCGTATTCTCTGGGTATGTGATTTCCATGACAAGGTAGGTCACAAGTCACTGCTTCTTGACCAACTGCCTGTATACTCCTTTTTCCGTCTGCTTCTTGCTTACTACCACGAGTTATGAGTGGGTGTGTTTCCTCCCAATCCACCCTTTTTTCGTGCTCGGCTTCCATCTTCTCTAATACCTGTCGCCATTTTTTAGCCATAATATAAAGTTATTTTTTGAGACTGTCTGCTATCTTTGTAACTGCACCTAAAAGATTATTGAAAGCAGCTCTTTTTTGACGGAAAAGTGCGGTGGGTACATCATTTTCAGGAATACTAGTCACTCCCCTGTCATTAAGATACACAACAAGGCCATCAGGTACACTTGCCCCCTCTTGTATTCTTTTGGTAATTTCCAGTAACAAATATGATTCTTCTGGGTCTAAACTTCCAGGAACAGGAACACCCCTGTCCTTTAAGGCTTGAGCTTCTTTAACGTCTCTGGGTACTTTGACTTCTTCTAAACCAACAGCCCTGGCGACAGACTTTAAGTAACTTGTATCGGCCTTTGGAAAAGCTCTTTCGTTCTTCATGGCCATAATGTACAGCCATTCTTCCAAAAAAGCAACTTTAGAAATACAAGACTTGTTTTACTATTTTTAATAGCCTCAAACTATGGTAAAATTAAGGTGCGAGAATAGATAACTTCAAGAGATAGATATTACACAGGGGGTATCCCCATTACTTTAAGTAATAAAATGCAATGCAAGTTTGTTAAAGAAAATAATAACCAGTGTGAAGCAGAAGCCTTAAAAGGTAAGGGGTTTTGTTTCTTTCACTCACAAGACCAGAAAGTCAAAGAAAAAAGGATTGAGGCTAATTCAAAAGGCGGTAAGAGTAAGTTAGAGCTTGAGACTTGCGTCCCAAAGTCTGATTATTTCTCATTAAAAACAGTTAATGAAGTCTTGGGTTTACTTGAGTTCACAATGAACAACTATTTACAGGGGAAAATAAACAGGAGTAAAGCCTCCTGTATTGGCTATCTAGCCAGTATCACGATTGGGGCAATTAAAGACAATTCTTTTGAACAGAGATTGGAGGTGATAGAAAATGTCCTTAAACAACCAAAATAGGCTTAAAAATGTATTCAGTGAGCTTCCAGCACACCTGAAGTTCAGGTCGTTGGTTGAAGGCCAAGTTAAAACCAATCAGTTTGACCCCTTAATCATAAACTCAATAGACAAGGCTGATTTTCCAGTTCTCAAGGAGCTTTGGACAAAGTATTTAGACTTACCGCATTTGTATTATGAGAAGCTGTATTTAGGTCAAAAGCTGGTGGTATATGAAGCAAGGGAAGGCTGGAAAGAACAAGTTAAAATGACCCTTTCAACCCTGAAACTAGCTTTGTCTTACATAAACATTCTGGAGAAACTCAATTCAAGTCAACTGAAATACAAAGACTTATCAGAACACTGCAACGAAAGAAAACAGGAGCTTTCAAGTTTGATTGTTCAAGTTGAGGAGCTTTTGAGTGAATTGGAGAGTCTGGTGGTAAGGAAGTCTGAATATCAAACAGCTTTTGATGAGATAATGAGTAAAATTGAGACTGTGGAAACTGATTTAGGCTTCACTTTTCCTTTCAAAGATGCATTTTTGTGAGATTGTTGGATAATATAAGTAAGAGATAGCTAGATATGGAAGATAACAGTCAGTTAAACGATTACAAACAGCAATTATTGGAATATGCCAAGTTCCAGGCTGATAATAAGTTAAGAGAGAAAGGAAAGGTTGATGAAGAAAATACTAAGCGTGTCTATGTCATTTATGCCAGAAAATCAACCAAAGGCAAAGACAGGCAGGAAAGGTCAATTCCTGACCAAATTGCAGATTGCCAAAGGGTGGTCAAGGAACTAAAAATAACACCAGTAAAAATCTTCAGAGAAAAAGAGAGTGCCAAAACTTCAGGCAAAAGAAGCATGTTTTCGGAAATGATACAGGGAATAAAAGACGGAAAATATAACTCCATTATTGCCTGGCATCCATTTGTGTCAATATTTAGTTGTTAGTTAGTTTTTTTGTTTTGTTCTTTCCATG
>CAYHKI010000106.1:0-3602 GCA_964357165.1 uncultured Gammaproteobacteria bacterium
TGTATAACAAATTAACTAGCTATAATTTGGAATATAAAAACAATCGGTTGTGGTCGCCCAGAAAGTTCGAAATATCGAAAAACACCTCAAAATTTCAAAAATGTTTAAGAAAAAAATAGATTATTTATTGCCCACAAAGTATTACCTCTTTTGCAGAATCATAGATAAACAATGAAAGGTTTGAGTCTAGCTCCCACAGCTTTGCTAGACCTCAAAACATAACCCATCATATTTAGAAGTATAATGAGCTTATGAAATTAAACAAAGATGAATATATTCTTAGCTTCTGGGTTCAGGGGGTCAGTGTATTTGTTACGGATATTCATGTAGATGTATATAAAGAGCTTGAGGTGTTGTTTTTGCTTGATAATGGTCTTTTTAAACAATACTTCACTAAGACTGCGTATCAAAAAGCACTCGAGCGAGGACTTGTGTTTTACAGTGATAAAGATGCTTTTGACAACTATAAAAAAGCGTTAATTAAACATTGTCAAACGCTCGAAGAATTTTTTAACAGTGAGATAAAAGGAAAGAAAAAGCTTTCGGTAAAGACTGTGCAAACTTTTTTCGAGTACACCACGAAACTCTGTAAAGATTACACCTTCATGAACTTTGAGTTTACAGATAAAGCATATTCAGAAAGAGAGAAAAATCCAGTAATTGAGAAAAATTTGGCTAAGGTATCAAAATTTAAAGATTTTGTAAGGTCATTTATGAATCACATCTTGTTTGAACCAGATGGATATGTAAATGAAGTATTTACGATTTTAGGAGAGCAGTTCAAGCTTGATCCAGAAGTTCTAAACCTCTTAACACAAAAAGAAATAACTGATCTTTTTGACAACAAAAAACCAAATATTGAGCAAGTTACACAAAGGCAACAAGCATTTGTCATAAATTATGATCGAAGTTATCTAACTCAAGGACAAGATGCTAAGGGTGTAATTGATACCTTCCGAAATACAATCGAAAGCAACAAACCTGTTACAGGTAGAACTGCCAGCTTAGGGAAAGCAAGAGGAAGAGTAAAAATAATTAATGTTGATTACTCTGATATGAAAGCTCTCGGTAATGAAATTGCAAAAATGAATCAAGGAGACATTCTCATTGCAGAGACGACAGCCCCAGAACTTATTATGGCTTGTAGAAAAGCGGCAGCTATTATTACTGACGTTGGTGGAATGCTATCTCATGCAGCAATTGTGAGTCGTGAATTTGGAATTCCTTGCGTTGTGGGAACCGAAATTGCTACTCAGGTATTCAAAGACGGAGATTTGGTTGAAGTTGATGCAGAAGCAGGGACTGTAATAAGAATTAGTTAAAGTTCCGCCTGTAAAAAGTTCCTAAATAATCCAGTAATCAAAACAATTCAAAGCCAGGCTTTGAAGGCTAATACTACGGTCTACATCCTTTTTTAAATTTTGAAGATGTAAGACCTTTAGATATATAATATATACGCATGATTAATACAGAAATAGCCGAAGAAGTTATGCAAAGAGATAATTCTTTGGAATTAAGATTTAGGCGTTATCAAGGGATGTCTGAAAAGTCTTTACAAGATCCTCCAAAAAGAGTGCCGGACATACTCTATTACCAGGCAGGACCAAGTAAGACGCAATCAATTTTAGAAAATGGTCTAATCCCTTCACGTAGCTTAGATTTGACGGAAGAATGGAAAGATACACTGGTACTATTCTTTGGTGACAAGTTGCCAGAAAACACGAAGAATTCAGTTTTTGAGATTAAACCTGATCCGTTGGATCCCAACTGGATCGCGCCCACCAAAGATGAAAGCGATGGAGAGTACGGTAATGTTTGGATGCACTCGGGACCTATAAAAGAGGGTGTAAGACTACTTAAAAGTACCTAACTAATTCACCACCTTCGAACAAAACGCTGAGTTACTAACAGAACTTAGCTATGGCGTGAGGATTTTATTTCGTGCGTAAACACGTCAGTTAGTTTTGAAGCTAAATCAACTACTTGCGCATCGTTTAGATCATGAAATGCGTTATTTTCATCAAGCACTCCAACACTAAACCTAGCAACGTCATTTAGATAATTAAAGTCAACAGTATAAGTCCTCAAAGGATATAATCCACGCTGATTTGGAACAGCATCTGCGGATAAATTGTGTATAACAATAATTTCTTGTGGGCCTTTTGCCGCCCGAGCATCCAGATTAAATGTTGAGAAATCCGATTTTGTAGGAAGTAAGTTTGGATCAGTAAGAACCCTGTTTTCGTCAATACCAAGGATTAAATTGTAGCCATCGTTGTAAAACTCCCAAGAATTATTTTGATAGTCTTTAATTTCCAAACCGTCATGGATACTTATTCTAAGATCTTTGTATTTGACCATGTTTTGCTGAACGAGACGTAAAAGTCTCTCTATTTCTGGACTCATTTCCAGGCGTATTCCAGAAGTATCTTTGTGGTCATAGTAATATCTTAATTCTGTGCCTACAAACGTACCGCCAGCTGCAACAGAACCTATAAGCACATACTTAAGCAAATCTCTCCTCGAAATAAGTCTATTTAAAGGCTCAGTCATTGCCGTATTATACCTTAGAAATTAAGCTAAATCAACTATAGGTCATTATCTGAACAATCTTCTACTTGGGACTTTACTCGAAACAATTTTCCCAAACTCATCTCTGTCACAAATTACCCTTTTTTTCGCAGTTTGGCTGCGCTACGAAGCTTTAGCGAAGGAGTGGAAGTCTTGAAGGCTAAAAGTAGCAAGTTAGCAGAAACTATAAATTTTTCTTGAAAAACTCTATATTCCTGTCAACCACCGTTTGCCAGCTACCTTTGGTAAAATTATGGTCGTCGCCGGGATATGTAAAATAAGAAACATCTTTGCCTTTATCCTTTAAAGTTTTGACTAAATCATCACTCCATTTTATTGGCACTGCCTCATCACCGCTGCCCTGATGAATCTGGATCGGTGCATTTATCTTGTCCAAATAATTTGTTAGTGAATATTTTTCGCTGTCATAATCTTTTTCAAAATCTGCAACTACCTTGCGCAGCAATTTCCCATGGTCGTCGATATCGTCTGTATAGTAAAGAATCGAATACGGAAAGGGTTTGCTAACCGGTGCCCACAATACTGCCGGGTAACTTGCACCAGTTTCCTCAAGAACAGTCAGAGCTATCTGCCCGCCATTACTGTGTCCCCACAAACCAATTTTATTTGGATCAACCCGAACATTTAAGTTTTCTTTTTCCAAGGCTGTATTTATATTTTTAACCGACACCAGTAGTGTCGCAGCCGTAATATACGTCTGGAATCTTTCCTCAAGTGGACTTTCACTTGGCATATCACTTTGTCCGTAACCCAAAAAATCCGGAGCGACAGTGATAAATCCATTTTTAGCAAACACTTCGCCAGATCTTCTGGTACCTTCCCCCGTTTTATATGTCTCACGATCTATATAACCGCGGTACATTACAATTACTGGGAAAGTTCCGGAAACTTTTGGATAGTTAATCAACCCACTCACACGCTTACCTCGCACTTTTATAAAAAATATGCGTGACACAATATCTTTTTGGTCAGTCAGAACTTCCCCAAACTCAACTTCACCCTCTCCAAAC
>CAYHKI010000107.1:0-3563 GCA_964357165.1 uncultured Gammaproteobacteria bacterium
ACGTTGCCCTTAAGGTGGTTGCTTCAGAAAAGGAACATCCTCTCCTGACGACTGACCCCCGAGAGATTTACATCTAAACCCGTGACTCCAAATCTTCAAGCAATTGCAGCTATCTGGTCATTCAAAAGAGAACTTAAGTTTGTCCTGTTTGCCTTTTTAATCACGCTTCTTATTCCCGTATTAGCAGTTATTCTGGTTGCTAACATCGGACTGAACATAGTTTCGGACAAACTGGTAACGTTAAACCCGCAAACAAATACGATTGAAATTCACGATCCTAGAACAGGACAAGTGGTTAAGGATTTAAAAATTACTGCCGTATGGCCAGTTTCTGGAGTTGTCACCTTAGAGTTTGGAGAGTCGAACTTTCCTTATCAGGTTCTCCATACCGGAATAGATATTGCTAATCCACAAGGAAAAATCGGCGACCCTGTAACTCCTTTTATGGAAGGCACGATCACTTTTGCTGGACAAATACCCCTAGGTTTAGGAAAACACGTAACGATTGATCATGGCGACAATATAACCTCTTTTTACGGCCATATGAGTGCGGTTAATGCAGTTAAGGGGCAAAAAGTAAAACCAGGGGACGTAATAGGACTGGAAGGTGAAAGTGGTTGGGCAACCGGACCCCACGTTCATTTCCAAATAAATGTATATGGCATTCCGGTTAATCCGAGAACATTCTTACAAGGTAACCCTTAACACTGGTATAATCTGATAAATATGGACGATAAACAAGACAAGAAAGCAATTCTTGAAATGGCAGAAAAGATTAAAGCCGTTAGACTTAAAAAGGGCTTATTGCAAACAGAAGTTGCTAAAAAAGCCGGTCTTAATTCCAATTTTTATGCAAAAGTCGAACGTGGAGAGGCAAAACCATCGGGTGTAACTCTCACTAAAATTATAAAGGCTCTTGGAATTAAATCTTCAGACATATTGTCTGTTTAGCGCTTAATTATCCTCTTCTTTAGTCTTTTTCAAATCGTCGTATATTTCCTTTAATTTATCAGGGTCGGTATGGGCAAGTTCGTGAAATTTTGCCTGATAATGCTCAAGAAGCTCGATAGCCATTTCAGGGGTAGCGTTTTCGGGATCCTCACGTTTTAGATAGTCTAAAACTGAGTCAATATCTTTTTCGTTAAGTTTGTATAAACCGCTCATAGGGATAATTATACATCACATATTAAATATATTTAGAAAGATTAAGAAAATCAAACATTTCTTCAGCTAACTTCTGATGGTCTATTCTTCTCATAATTTCGCGGCTATATGCTTGGGACAGAATATTTAGACTGCCTTCCCAGAGTACTTTTCGATCTAAAATAGCTAGTTTCCTGTGGTGGTTCCCCTTACAAATTAAAGTTTGTACCCCAATTCTTTCAAAGTTAGCGATTTCCGCTTCTGATTGAAGTGCCATCTTAATTTCATGTTCTTTAGGGTCACGGGTAAATACATATATTCTTACTCCCTTTCTTATTAAAATGTTGAATAACGACCGAAAGACCTTCATTCTTTCTGTTGTAATAAATGGACTTTCGATAATGACTTCTTTTTTACAACCTGACAAGTCCTTTTGGAAGGCCTGATAGAATGTCTTTTCATCAAAAAGACTACTTGTCATGCTCACCTTCCTTTTCAGGTAATATTATGGAAACTTGTCCATTGTAGTAGGTGAAGCCAAGTTTCTTTAGTTTTTCGTAGGTACTGCGAAAACTAGGCTCAATGGTGTTCCACCTGAGGGCAACTTCGCCAGCATAAACCTATAGTTATTAGAGGCGTTTATTTTTATCATATTTTTTGTGTCAGCCGGCTGACACAGTATTTTGATTTTATTGAAGCTATTTTCTCTAATTTCTTAATCTCTTTTCCTTATATACATAAGGGGAGAAGTAATATAATCCCGAAACTGACGTGTATTAATATAACTCCTGCCTCTACCTATACCTTTCGAAAAACAAAATGCTAACTCAATAACTACCTCTAAACAAATTGAAATACTTCTACTTCTCTACAAATTCCGCTCCTTAAACAGACAACAAATTCAAACGATGCTCAACCACAAAAACTTCACCTCTGGAAAATGAGTGTAGTGTACAAAATATTATCTCTCAACTTTCTTCAATGGTCTACTCCACTTATCCAATTAAGACTTTCACAGCGAAGTTTAAGTCCCGCAGTAAAAATTGGTGATAAATTATATTAATAGACTTGATTGTGCGTGCCTATATCAAGCATAATTATATGCTCTTCAGAAACTCTTATATAAACGACGCGAATGTCCCCAGTTATAGAAAAAGCTCTAAGATTATTTTTACTCCCCTTTAGTTGGTGGTCCTTAAGAACCGGATCATTTACGCCACTTTGAAAGAGTTTTACTCTTTGGGCAGTTTTTAATACCAGTTTTGGATTGTTTGAAATTCGTTTTTTGTATGATTTCTTGAAATCAGGATGAAGTTCAATTTTCACTGTTCAAGATGCTTCATTAAGGAGTTTACATCCGTAAAGGTCTTTGTCTTGATCTTACCTTTTTTGATATCCTCAGCCATTTTGTCATAGCGTTTAATAGCTTGCGGTGAGAGCTGTACGCTTTGCTCAAAAGTTATCCCAATACGTTTTTCGGCAAATCTGCTTAAAAAAACTCTTACAACTTCTTGTAGGGAAGAAAACCCTTGAGCTTGCGCCGCTTGTTCTGCAGTATTTTTAAGTTCAATGTCTATAGGTATTTGTAGTACAGTTCTTTGCATTTGTGATAATTATAATGTTTTGATAATGACAATGCAAGCACTACTTTAATAAAAGTAATTTAGCGCCTTTAGCTTTTCGTATGTGTTGCGAAGACTAGTCTCAAGTCTGGTATAAAAATATATTATTGTTGCTGCTGGATTATGGTTCTAACGTTGTCCACGATACGCAGCAAACGATTTGGTTATTGTAATAACCTAAATTGTTTGTTGGGATTTTGGAGAAACCTACTTAGGTTCGGGCAGGCTGTTGAGCAAAGCGAGACGCAATCCCCTGGTAAATGGCGTCCTAGTCCCGCAGCTTTTTTAGAATATTCCAATATTATTTTTCTATAATCGATTATTCGAATAGATCCTGGGGGGGCTTTTAAGGAAGCAGCTATTACTGGTCTTTTAGTATCTTTTTAACTTTCGAGATTCTTGTTTGGTATTTTGCTACCTCACCTGTTTCTACGTAACGGTTAACCGGATGATTACATTTTTTGCAAAAACCTTCAAGAAGCACATCATCAAGGTCGTTTAAGAAAATACTGTAGTTCTTAATTGTAGAATTGTATGACGAATTGCAGCTTGCACAATAAACATGGTTGATAATATTTTTCTCGAACTCATCAAAGTCTTCACCAAGAATACTCAATAAATTTGATTTTGAGATTTCAACTTTAATCTTCTGATACATAATCTGCTAAGTTTTTATGATTCTGTATCTTGTGCTTCTTCCAAGACCCAAGCGTTCAACTTTTTTTAATCTGATTAACTTGTTTATTATTTGATTGATGGTAGGACGGGCAATGCCTACATTTTTTGCAATATCACGAG
>CAYHKI010000108.1:0-3563 GCA_964357165.1 uncultured Gammaproteobacteria bacterium
CTCCAAATCCCTACCTCGAAAAACAAACCTGAAATCGTCTCTGTGTGGTCCGGAGAGAGTTACACCTGCTGCAATATCCCTCTCTCTATTATTTAATAATTTCTCCTCAGACAGTAAACTTTGCTTGAGCTCCCATACTAAATCCCGATTGTTATCATCTCCTGGTGACAAAACCTGCCTACCGGCAGGCAGGTTCAAAAACTCAAAAAATTCCACCCGAATTTTACTTATAAACTTTCCGTGAGCCAGAAGCCTTTCGTCCCAAAATCCAAGCTCCAGTGGCTTTGACTTCCCCTCCTGAATTCGCTGCAAAATTTTGTTTCTTCTAGTCACAATTTTTGCGTATGCACTGACACTTCGCCAGTAAGAACTATCTACGGAAGATAAAAACCTGTCCAAATGTTTCCGCCGCAGAGATGGTGACCCAGAAACAAGATCCAAATCGGCCGGTTCAAAAATTACAACGGAAAACACTTCCATAAAATCAACAATTCGCTTTTTAAAACTGCCAATATAAAATGATTTTCCCAGTCGCTGCCCATCTATAACCTGAAAATTTACTATCAATTCCTTTTTTTCTTTTTGGGAAAAAACTTCACCGTTTATTTTTGCCGATGTTTGAGAAAATCTGACCAGATCCAAATCTGTTTCAACCTTCAGTGGCCGTATCCCAGACAAAAGCCCCACCGCCTCCAAAATATTACTTTTCCCGCTGCCGTTTGCCCCAACTATTACAGTCAGTTTTTTGTCAAAAATAATGGATTTTTTGGCAAAATTTCGATAATTCGTTAAGTTTAGGCTTAATATTTCCATCGTTTACCAAAATAACCTATTGATCCTCCAACCATAATAAGTGCCGCTCCTCCTAAAACAAAAGTTCCCAGATATCCAAAAACAACTTCAAAAATAACTGCAAGTATCGACATAATAGTCGCAATCAGGGATGCCAAAATAATATTTGCACCAAAAACAATACCCTGATGCTCATTTGGCACTTTCGTTTGAATTACAGTTCTGGAAGCAACCATTATCACAATTACACCCGAACCTAAAAATATTAAAAATGGCACAGACAAAAAAGTAATCACCCATGATGGAAACAATTGCGTCTTGATCAGTAGTCCAAAAATCACCAATGTTAACCCGACAATAGAGTTGCCAATAGAAATCAAGTATAGTTCACGCATTCTTGTTTTCTGAATAAAATACATTCCCAATAGAACTCCAATTCCAATCATAGGAAAGATAAAAATAATCGCCTGTTTTAAAGGTATCCCGATAATTTCGGTAAAAAAACCCGGGGCAAGTGTAATTCCAAAAAATATCACACCTTGTGCCGCTGCAAATGTCACAAAGAAAAACCATAATGTTTTGGAACCAAAAATATAAACTAAACCACGCCATATAGATATAATTAGTTGAGCAAGTAGATCATGAGATTTTGCAACTGGCTGAAGTTTTGGCAGAAAAAACGATAGCAGTGCTCCAGTAACCAAGAGACATTCACAAATTATTAAGGTAATTTTAGCTCCAAAGAAAAAATAGATTAAAGAAGCCACAAAAAGCCCGAGTAGAACACCTCCTGCCAAAGTAAAAATAAAAATCGAATTGGCGACTAAAAGTTCGTCCTTTGAAACAAGCTGTGCTGTCGCAGCAGAAGACGCCGGTATAAAAAAAGTGTTTCCTACAAAATAAAAAAAGGAGAGCGGAATTGATGCATATATAGCACTTTGTGAAACAATTATTACCAAAACTACAAGCGCTATAAAAATATTGGCCAAAATTATTATCTTTCTTCTATCCAGCGCATCTGCAAAAAAACCCGCAAATGCCATCAGAAAGAAAGCCGGAATTGTAAATGAAACAATCACTCCGGAAACTCCCAAATTACTACCAGTTTTTAAAAACACAGAAACAATAAGCGACAAAATTAAAAATGCGCTGGCAGCCTGACCTACGAAAATTATTAAGGCAAGAATAAAAAAATCTCTTCTTTTTAAAATTTGAATATAAGAATTTGGTAGCAAAAACATCTTTAAAATTAACCTATCTGATCTTTTGTCTATAGTGCAACTCCGGCACTATACCAAAAAATGTGACTACAATTTTTGACACGACGGGCAGTAATGCGCACTGCGTCCATCCATTTTTTCCCTTACAATTGGCGTTTTACAACGTTTACAGGGCTTTCCGGTCATATGATAAGCATTGGCAAAGCTCAAATATAAACCCTTTTCTCCTCTATGATCTATAAAAGAGTTAGCACTCGACCCGCCTTTTTTGATTGAGAGTCTGAAACTATCGCGAATTCCCTCAAACAATACGTTAATCTCAGTATCTTTTAAACTAACTACGGATCTTTTTGGATGAATTTTGGCTCTCCAAAGCCCTTCATCGGCATAAATATTACCAATTCCAGCAACAAAAGCTTGATCCATTAATAGTTTTTTAATTCGCCATTGTGGCTTTTTCTTAAGTCGCGTGCTAAATTCCTCAAAACTTATCAGAAGCGGGTCTGGGCCAAGTTCATTACCAATCGCTTTTTTGATATCAACCTCATCATTTTTAACAACTTTTATCCATCCAAATTTCCTCAGATCATTAAAATAAAGATTGCCCCCATTTGTAAAAGCAAATGTTGCTCGTGTAGATTTATTGGGAGCCGGTAAGTTTAAAGGTGGAATCGGATGTCCACCGGCAAACCTAGTTTTTTTGTTTTGGTAAATCAATTGACCTGTCATTTTTAAATGAATCACAAGCGCATTTCTATCTAAAGCAATAATAATTACCTTTCCCATTCTTCTAACCTCTTTCACTTTCGCACCTTTCAAATCCTTTATCGAAAACCCATTCCAAAAAAATTTCTTCGGCCAATCGTACTCAACAGAATCCAATACTAAACCTTTTATGGTCTTATTAAGTCCATTTACCACAACAGTTACCTCTGGAAGTTCCGGCATGGGGAAAGTATATCAAATTATTTTTGAGTGGGAAAATCCACAATTCAAGCTTTTTTGGCAATTACCTGAATCCAAGTCGTTGACCCACCAACTCTTGTATATGTTTTAATTTCAATAATTTCAAATTTTGCCTTTTCCAATAATCTTTCAATTTCTTCTTTCACAAAAAACGAGAAAAACCGTTTAATGTTGATCCCATGCCTTGAATCTTCTACCTCACCTTCACCTTTACCTTCTTTTACCGCCAGATAAAATATTCCGCCATCTTTCAGCATTTTATTTATGGACTCAAATACTTTTGGAATCAAATCTTTAGGAATATGAAGAAGTGATGCCCGAGCATATATTCCATTAAAAGAACCATCACGAAATGTTATCTTTGCAATATCACCAACCAGAAAATTTGCCTTCGGAACCCTTTTTCTAGCTTCCAACACCATGTTTGGAGAAATATCAATGCCAAATACCTCAAGTCCCAGACCCAAAAGCTGCTTAGACTGGACCCCTGACCCACACCCTAATTCCAAAACTTCTTTCCCTCCATTTTTCTTAACAAGATCTACAAACCTTCTAAGTTCTTCATCTCCCCAATCATGTAAACTG
>CAYHKI010000109.1:0-3503 GCA_964357165.1 uncultured Gammaproteobacteria bacterium
ATTACCCATGAGTAAACGATGGTACTACGGTGTCATTTTAAATGAGTCAATGCGGGAAATTGCGGACATACAGTGTTTGGGTTATATGGCGGATAAATTTACAGATGCTGAGGCAATATTGTTTCATATTAAAACAACACTTACAAAAGAAGAAATAGAAAAACTTCAAAGAAATAAAAATTTAGATGAAGGGCAGAGTGTTTTTATACCTGTCGATGCCGACGAAATCAGAAGAAAAATTTTGGAATTCTCGAAGATATTTGTTTCTGATGGTGCATCTGTGCTGGCATTATTTGGAAGAGATAAGTTTGGCCAAGAATGGTTTGATAATGTTATTGAGAGACTCAACAGGCGAGGAAATGTTTATAATTCTTTGACTGATAAACAAAGACAGACAATAGAGGATCGACTAATTTCAAGATTGGCCAGAAATTAAATTTAACCTTTGATATACTTCTTAGACGATGAAAGTTCCTAAAAGTGTTTTGGCGACTATTGAAGCATTTGAGAGTTTGCCTGGTATTGGGCCGAAGACCGCTGCGCGGCTTACTTATTATCTTTTACATGCTCCGGATTCTTTGGCGGAGGAAATCGCACAATCTGTAGGAAACCTTAATAAAAACACAAAGATTTGTTCTGTTTGTCAAAATGTCACGGAAAATGATCCTTGCGAAATTTGTGAAGATGACCAACGAGATAGGTCGATTATTTGTATAGTTGAGGATCCACTAGATGTTTGGGCGCTTGAAAAAAGCGGGGGATTTGGAGGAATGTATCATGTTTTACATGGCGTTATTGCGCCGCTGGACAATATTGGTCCGGAAGAATTGAGAATCCGGCAGCTTTTACCAAGGTTAAAAGACGGAAAAGTAAAGGAGATAATAATGGCTACAAACCCTTCGATGGAAGGGGAGGCTACGGCCATGTATATTCAAAGATTAATAAAACCATTAGGGATTAAAACGACTAGGATTGCCAGAGGGATACCGATTGGGGCAGAACTTGAATATGCGGATGATATTACTTTGCGCCGTGCGCTTGAGGGTCGGAAAGATTTTTAAAAAAGTTACAAATGTTGCAGAGAGCCAGAGGAGACATAAATTTGTAAGATGTTCGTCTGGCTCATTTGTCTCTTTGATATCTCTGACTCTTTTTTTACTGTACAATTAAGTTATGGATATGGCAGATGATTTGGCTGTTGAGGCCAAAATACATGCGAGACAAGTTGGTTATTCTGCTGTTGCCGGAGTGAGAGAATTTGGTACGGAATTTTTAAAACAAATGTTAGGGCATAGCGGGGCTACGTCACCGGTGAGCGACGATGATCTTGCTAAAAAGCAGGCAGTAGATGATGAAAAGAGTAAACAAGAATATTTAGACCTTCGGGCTAAAGTTGCAGCGATATATAGTGATCACAGAGTTAAAAGTCAAAAAGAAGAACAAATGCGTCAACAACAAGATGTGCAGGTTAAAGAGAAAACAATGGATGATCTGAACCAGAAACGGCAAATGAGGGCGGATGTTGCCGCTGCTGTTGGCAAAAATAGTGCGGAAACCGGTAGGAGCTGGGGCGCGGAGTAATTTGTGGTAATATTCCCATATTATGGAGATTGAGCGAGATCAATACGGAAGAGAACTAGACAAGAGGAATATGAGTGATGAGGTAACCGGGGAGAGAATTTATGAAAACCTGCAAATTGATGGCGAAAAACCTTCGCGTGGATTGGTGAGGCTAATTATTGCTAAAATTAAAGATAGGAAAAATGGACAAAGAACCCCAAAATCTTCAGTCTAAAATAGAGGACGAATTATCTGAACCTTTCCAGCGACAAATCGCGGATATGTATGAAGCAATAAAGCTTGTACACCGTAAGGCGATTGCAGAAGATTATGACGGTTTTGACGGAAGGGATGTTATTGAGATTAATAAATCCGTGCTTGAGAGCGAATATATTTTAAATCCCCATTTATATGGTCAGCTCAGAAAAAGAAATGTAACAATTGTTTCCACAATAGACGGCAAACGACGAGAGTCCAGTGTTAAACCAATTGATGTAAAAGAACTGCCATATATTTATATGGAATTCTCAAAAAATTTAAAAGAAAAAACTTCTAAAATTTCTTCTTCTTCAAGTGTTAAGGAGGTTTTGGATACTGTTACTTGGGCGCATATTGAACTTATAAGAATCCATCCGTTCTTGGAGGGAAACGGCAGGACGGCAAGACTTATGGTAGATCTGGTTTTTGCGAGGGCGGATTTACCGTATATTACCGATTGGGGATCTAAAGACAGAGAGTATATTGAAACTGTTTATCAAACACATAAACAGAAAAAGCCTGAAATATTTAAATTATTTTTGGCAAAGAAACTGAAAAAAAGTATAAACGCACTGGAGTACGAAGGATCTGGGGTTGCGGATTATGTTAAAGACACAAGGGAACAAGTTGACTCGTATATTGAGGATTTGAGGAGTAAAAGTGCTTAAATTATATAATTATTTTTCCCGAAAAGTAGAAGACTTTAAACCTATCGGCGATGTAGTTGGTTTGTACACCTGCGGTCCGACAGTTTATGACTATGTGCACATTGGAAACTGGCGTACGTTTGTGTTTGAGGATGTTTTGAAGCGGGCTTTGAGATTCAATGGCTATAATGTTCGTCACGTGATGAACTTGACAGATATTGATGACAAGATAATCAAAAAAGTTGTAGACGAAAAAACAGACATAACAACCCTCACCAATAAATATGCGGATGCTTTTATGGCAGACCTTTCGAAGTTGAATATAATCCCGGCAGATATTTATCCGTGCGCAAGAGATTCAAAATATATAGATGCGATGATAGCTTTGACAAAAAAGATTATTGAACGTGGCGTTGGTTATGTTGCCCGTGGATCGGTTTACTTTTCGATTGCAAAATATAAAGGTTACGGCAAACTTTCGGGCACAAATATAAAAGGAGTAAAAGCGGGAGCAAGGGTTGATGTGGATGAGTATGAAAAGGAAAACCCTCAAGACTTTGTTTTATGGAAAAAGTCCGATGTGGCGGCTAAGGTTCGAGGGGAAGCTTTTGACTCTCCTTGGGGCGTTGGCAGGCCAGGTTGGCATATAGAATGCAGTGCCATGTCTACACTGGA
Organism: uncultured Gammaproteobacteria bacterium; assembly: GCA_964357165.1. Taxonomy (GTDB): domain Bacteria; phylum Patescibacteriota; class Microgenomatia; order Curtissbacterales; family GWA2-41-24; genus CAYHKI01. The sequence continues at coordinate 3,141 of CAYHKI010000109.1, forward strand.
ACTTGGAAATACTATAGATATTCATACCGGTGGAGTTGATCTTTTATTTCCTCATCATGAAAACGAAATTGCACAAAGTGAGACGGCAACAGGTAAGAAATTTGTAAATGTTTGGATGGAAGGAGAGCACTTATTAGTTGACGGTGAAAAGATGGCGAAGCGTTTAGGGAATATTTATACTCTTGCTGATTTAGCGGATCATAATATTGAGCCTTTGGCTCTTCGATATTTATTTTTGACTGCACATTACAGGTCCAAATTAAATTTTACATGGGAGAGTCTGGAAAGTGCCCAAAGGACGCTTGATAATATTAGGAGTCAAATATCAAATACTAACGAAACGGGTCCTGTCAGTCGTTTTAT
>CAYHKI010000110.1:0-3500 GCA_964357165.1 uncultured Gammaproteobacteria bacterium
ATAACCTTTTGCGCTTTTTTTAAAAGTTTAATATCGGGTTTAACTTTAAAAATTTGTGTTTGCCCAACAAGATGGAAAAAACGATCAAGATGGTAGTCGTGCAATTTTGCCCGTACATTTCTTTCGGTCTCTGTCAAAACCCAGGGAGAGACTAGCAATTTGATTTTTTTGATGGTAAAAAGTTTTGCCGAGCCACCTGTCGGGGAATTGGTGGCGGTAAAGAGGACACTTGAATCGACAAAGACAGTCTTCACAACTTATCTTCTTTTTGCCACTCGTTAATTTCTTTTTGGCTGAAACTTCGCGTTAACGGTAAAAGTTTTGGGTCGATAAATGTCTTGCCATAAATCTTTTTGACTTCTTCTTCTAAGTGTTTAAGGTAAGAAACATCTACAAGAGCTGCTTGGGGGCTGCCGCCTTTGGTCAGGACAATGTATTGGTCACCCTGGACTTTTCTGGCGAGGACACCTAAGCTGTTTCTGGCTCTGGTTATCGGTACGATGTTTGTGTTCATAATGTTTCAAGTATGCATTATGTACAATAAAATGTCAAGTATTTGGTACAGTAAAGTGTGCGGTTAATCCAGGAATTGAAAAGTGGAGAGGATTTGGATAAATAATTCTTCTTGTAAATTATTGATCGGTTCAGAAGAGGTCATTTTTATAGTTGTTAATGGTGCGCCAATTTCAAAATAGGTAACAATCTCATATACCGGTATGTTTGTACAAACAAGACACATCCCAGGTCTAAGTATTATTCCCCTATAGCTTCCAATTTGTAAGTTTTTAATCTTCGATGAACTTGAAGTTTGTTTAGTTCCTTGCATATAAACACCAATTGGGTAGTTGTAAAGGGTATCAAAGTCGACAGTTGGGGAATTTGTTCTCCAATAAATAGATGCTTTCCCATTTGAAATGTAGGTCTGAACTAAACCAGCGCTTGTGACTTTAACACTCCAGTCAAGGGGGTATTTTAATGAAAACTTGCCAGAATCAGACTTGTAAGTTTTCCAGTTTGCCCCGATTGAATCAGGGTATACAGTTTCATCTGGTGTCGTATCTTCCTTATTTGTTACAGAAAAATCATACGTCTTTGTACGATATAACGTCCCAATCGCAGAAACAAAATAATCAAAGGTTCCACATGCACCAGTGTTGACCTTTTGCATGGTTCGTCCAAAAAATGTTTTTTTAGATTTCTCCGAAAAAGTGAATACGGGAACAACAGCTAACATCTCACAAGGACTAGAAGCTAATATTTTTTTCTTAGCAAAGCTTTCTGTAACCCATGGTGACCAGGCGGCAAGAAGAATGATTGGTAATAATATTGCGATGATAATAAATGGCAGGGCAAAACCACTTCGATATGACTCCCTTCGTTGTTGCTCAGAGTAAACAGGATAAACGCGGCGGGCAGACATATATTTATTATTCCACTTCTTTTGAGAAGAGTCAAAAGTTGCAAAGAGACAAAATGAGCCAATGGTGTTGGATTTTAGATCGTGGATGATAGATGATAGAGATTGAGGATCTTATTGTTCGACCTTGTGGAGAACTTCTCTAAATTTGAAACTTCTCGACTACGCTCGAAGAATACAATATAATTCATGGCTATGACCAAACGAATTTACATCGCCCAGGCTATTCCTTATGTTAATGCGGCACCGCATGTGGGGCATGCGCTTGAATACGTGCAGGCCGATTGCCTGGCGAGATTTTACCGGGCAAGCGGAAATGAAACTTTCTATTCCGACGGTGCGGACGAAAATTCCCTGAAAAATGTGCAGGCAGCAGAAAAGGAAGGTGTTCCTGTTCAACAACTGGTAGATAAATACGCAAAAGAATTTGAGAACTTAAAAGAAGCTTTGAATTTAACCTTTGATGTTTTTAACAGGACCAGCTCCAAGAACCATTTTTCGGGCGCACAGAAACTTTGGCTGCAATGCCGGCAGGAGGATATATATAAAAGGAAGTATCGCGGGCTTTACTGCGTTGGCTGTGAACAATTTTATACAAAGGATGAGTTGGTTAGCGGGAAATGTCCGGAGCATTTAACGGTTCCGGAGGAAATTGAGGAAGAAAATTATTTCTTTAAGCTTTCCAATTACCAAAAGTTTTTAGAAAATTTGATTGGAAAAGACAAGTTATTGATCGTACCGCCAACAAGAAAAAACGAAGTTTTGAGTTTTATTGAAGGAGGGCTTGAGGATTTTTCGATTTCCAGATCCAGGGATCGTGCCCGTGGATGGGGCGTTCCGGTGCCCGGGGATGACTCACAAGTGATGTATGTGTGGTTTGATGCACTCACAACCTATTTAACCGCGCTAGGGTTCGGATCGACTGACCAATCACTTTTAAAAAAGTTTTGGCTGGACTCAAATGCCAAAAAAATCCAGGTTTTGGGCAAGGGCATTCTGCGCTTCCATGCAGTCTATTGGATCGCGATGCTGGAGTCTGCAGACCTTCCGCTGCCTAATGAGGAGTTTGTTCATGGTTATATCACTGTTGACGGGCAAAAAATTTCCAAATCTCTGGGTAATTCTGTCGATCCACTGGATTTAGTTGGTAAATATGGGTCTGAAGTTTTACGTTACTTCCTACTTCGCGAAATTCCTGCTTGGGGAGATGGCGATTTTTCAGAAATACGACTAAAGGAACTTTATAATGGCGAACTGGCAAACGGACTGGGAAATTTGGTGGCAAGAGTCGCAAGGCTTGCTTCTGATACCAGTTTGAATCTGCCTGAGAAAAAAAATTTCACTTTTAAAAAAGCAGTCAAAGTAAATCTAAAAAACTTCCGTTTTGATTTTGCCATCGCATCTCTTTGGGAGGAAATCTCTAAACTGGATAAATTGATTAACGAGCAAAAACCGTGGGAATTGGATGGGGCGGATCTGAAGCGGGTGATTTCGCCAATTGCAGTTGAAATCCGGGAAATTGCTTTTAATTTGTCCCCATTTATGCCAAAGACCTCGGCTTTGATTTTGGAACAATTTACCGGAAAGGTTTCTGCCCAGAAACCACTTTTTCCTCGCATATGATAATTGATACGCATGCGCATTTAGAATTGTTTGAAGATTTAGAGGAAGTTTTAGCGCGGGCAAAAGAGGCCGGTGTTTCTAAGGTAATTACGATTGGAACTTCACTAGAAACTTCAAGGCGAGCAATTAGGATTGCTGAATATTTTTCGAACGACGATCTTAAAATTTATGCAACTTGCGGGATTCATCCCAATGACGGCGCAGAAGAGGTTGAAAATTTAGGACTTGTTAAGATTATAAAAAACTTGCAAGAAATTACTAAATCTTCTAATAAAGTTGTGGGTATTGGTGAATGCGGGCTGGATTACCATCCTTCGCCAAGGCTTCGGAATGGCAAGTTTATGCAGAACACATCGGAGGCGGAGAAAAAATTTCAGAGAAAATTGTTTGGCGAACAAATTAAGTTGGCAGGTAATTTAAAACTGCCTTTGGTTATCCATTGCCGTAACGGATGGACGGA
>CAYHKI010000111.1:0-3479 GCA_964357165.1 uncultured Gammaproteobacteria bacterium
TTGAGCTGATTTTATATATATCAATCGTGACTATTATGCTTTCGGCTCTGGTACCTTTTGCCTGGAACATAATTGGCTCGGCTTCTAAAAGTAATACTGAACAGGAAGTGTTTTCTCAGGCTAGATTTGTTTCTGAGCGGATTAAATATGAAATTAGAAATGCGACTGGGATCAATTCGGTGGCATCAACATCAATATCACTGATAACAGCCACGAATCCAACCGTAATCGATTTAGTAAGTGGAAACATCAGAATTTCACAAGGTGGTGGGGCAGCGGTGGTTTTAAATTCACCGGATGTTGTAATTTCCGGACTCGCTTTTACCAATAACACTTCTGGGGACTTAAAAACTAAAAATATCAGTTATGTTTTTACACTTTCTGCCAATTACGGTTCCACAAGACAGGAATTTGTGGAAACTACCACCATAAGATCTAGTGCGGAGGTTAGGTCAAATTAAATGAAAACGAAACTCAAAGCCAAAGGATTTATTGCTATTACATCCGTGCTGATTATTTCTGCAGTTGTTTTGGCAATCACAATTAGCGTCTCGCTTCTTTCTATTGGGCAAGGCCAAGCAGGATTGGCTTTGACGAAAGGTGAGGATGCCCTGTCTTTTGTGGACGGATGCGCAGACGATGCGCTTTTAAAACTTAGGGCAAGTGCCACATATGCCGGCGGTAACATCACCAGACCGGAAGGAACGTGTGTTGTCAGTAATCCGCAACCCCCCAGTGGAAACACATACTCTTTTACCGTTTCCACAACAAATACTTTTTATAAAAGAACTGTGTCTATAGCAGCAAACAGAGGAAGTGCGATAACTATAACTACTTGGAAAGAAATATAAGTTTATGCTAGTGGTTGACAGACAAATAAAATAAGTAATAAACTGGTTATAGAAGATGAAACTGCCCAGTTTAAATCCGCTTGGTATTAAAAGATCCTCGAAAGGTTTTACCCTAATTGAGCTTTTGGTTGTTATTGCGATCATTTCGGTGTTGGCAGTGGTAGTGTTTGTGGCTTTGAATCCAGCTCAAAGACTTAAGGATGCCAAAGATGCCAGAAGAACCGCCGATGTGGACACGATATTGACAGCGATTCATGCGTCCATCGTCGATGCTAAAGGTACATTGCCGTCTGGCTTGTCAACCGGTATGGCCGAGGCACAGCTTGGTACGGCGGGGTCCGGAGGTGCCATTTCAACGGGTGGGTGTAGCGTCACTACGGCTGCAGCTTTGGATTTATCGACGCCTTTGGTGAAATATCTCAAGACGATACCATTTGATCCGGGTGGAACAGCTGCTTTAACTAAATATTCCGTAGTAGTGGATGCCAATAATATTGTAACAGTCAAAGCTTGCGGTACCGAGGGTACAGTCAATATTTCAGCTTCACGTTAGGTTATTTTTTCCCATAATAACTGCTACAATATAAATATGTTTTTCGGTAGTCCAACCGTTATTGTTAGAGCAAAAAGAAGTGTTTTGGAATTATATTTACCTCCTAAAAATCAGTTCTATAAGTTAGAACTCCCTCAAAATGTTATAAGTTTTTTGGACGTTGTTAACGAAGATTATATTGTAAAATACATTTTAGATTTCTTGATAAAACTAAATAAAAAGTCTGCAAATGTAGATTTGGTGATGGACAGTGAAGTTGTTTTTAAAAAAACAATCGCTAAAACAAATGAACAGGCGGATAAAATTAGTATTGAGGAGTTTTTCGCTAATATTCCTATTGATCCGGCCAATATTGCCAGAAAGACGTTATTTTCTAATAACCAACATTTTTTATACGCTACAAACAGGGTTTACTATAGTTCTATAATTCGGGCATTTGCCAAATATGGTTGGCGTGTAAATTATGTCGCACCTCTTAATATTTTTGGATTTAACTCCCAAAACCAAGTTCTTGATGATGCAAATTTGAAGTTTATAAGGAAGAGTAAAAAGCTGGCGTATAAAATAAATTTTCTTGACATAGACAAGCCAAAAACCGGTTAAATAAAATTTATTATTCACTTTTTGTTGTTTTTATAAGTTTGAGGTAGCCTAGAACAACTGCAATAATAAAACCCGCAGAGACCATTAGAAACCTAAACTTGTCGTCGCCACTTGCTATCCCTCTGATGATGCTATAGATGAGTGTAAAAACGCCCCCTAAAAGCAATCCGTCGGCAATAAGTAAAATTTGTTTAAAAAGGGTAAGGCTGACAAAAAGTGTAATAATAGAAGCGGTAATCGCAACAAGAGCAACATTGCGGTTGTAAGTTTTCATATTTTGCTGAAAAACTTTAATTTCTTTGTCATATTGTTCCTGCTTACTTTTTAGCTGATTAAATACGGATTCGCTGACCCTTTCTTCCGGCCTGGTAACCTTAAGTTCTGCGGGATATTCGGGCTCCTTTGGAGAGACATAGAATGCTGCTATGCCAAAACCTACAAGGGCGGCAAATAAAAAGGCAATAAATAAAGTGTATACAAACTTAAGAATCATATTTTTGTTTTTTTGTTATATATATTAATATCCCTTTTGTTGTGTATGTCAAATAATTCTTGTTTTTCTTGTTATCAAATTGTGTTTTCATTTTGTTTTTGATTATATTTTTCCCGATTGTTTGTTGGTAATCAGCGGCACAAAAACTACCGGTTCGATGTCTTTGGTGATTATTGAATGGTCTTTTTTGGTGACGAGTTTTAGAATTTGATTATCTGTTGACTGTCCGACTGGAACAATAAGTTTGCCTTTATTTTTGAGTTGGTTGATAAGATCGTTGGGGATAGATGGTGCGGCTGCGGCAACGATTATTGCATTATATGGGGCATGACTTTCCAAACCTTTTGAGCCATCTGCATTAATAACATGAACATTACTATAACCAAGCGAGATGAGTTTTTTGCGGGCAGAGTCTGCCAATTCTTTTATTATCTCCACAGAATAGACTTCTTTTGCAAGCAGCGACAAAATTGCTGCTTGATAACCGGAACCCGTGCCGATATCCAAAACCCTTTCTCTACCTTTTAGCTTTAATGTTTGCAGCATAAGCCCAACCAAAGACGGTTGACTGATTGTTTGGTTTTTTCCAATCGGCAAAGCTATATCCAAATAAGCGTCTGTTTGATAACTTTTTGGGACAAATTTATGTCGGGGAACCAAACGCATAGCCAAAAGTACTTTTTTATCATTAACGCCCGCGGTTTTAATATAATCTTCGATTAAAATTTCTTGCCGCTTTTTAAAATTGTCTGCCATTGTTTTATCAATATTGGCACATCTTTCGGTATTGTCTTAAGCCTTTTTAGTTATTTTTTTCGGTTTTACCTTTGGGAATTTTGCTATTTGCCTGCTTTGTTTCTGGCCGTACCCAATTGGTGAAATTATATTAAAATTTCCACTTAAGTTCCAGTGAATTGATTTTTGCCCCGCTTGAGCGTAAGCTTTTTGAATTTACCGATTATTTTATTCCATAAAAGTT
>CAYHKI010000112.1:0-3424 GCA_964357165.1 uncultured Gammaproteobacteria bacterium
GATAATAATAAACTTTTTACAATTTTTTGTCGGTGGTCATGAGATTCCTCCATTCAAACAGTTTGTTAGGTTGCCAATCATTCCGGAGACTGAGGGTTTACAGCTGAAGTCTACGGCCGAACTTCCGTTTATTAATTATTTCATTGGTGCAGTACGTCGCACTGTTGCAGAAACTCTGCCCTGGTATTTTGGAGTCTATAAATGGTTATCTTTAACGTTACCGCCGATTGTTTATCAGATTATAAACAGGATCTTGATGCTTTCGATTTTGGGATTTTTGGTACTGATCTACAAAACCATAAAGAAAAACAAATTCGATCAGCGAACAAAAGCGCTAATTTTTCTTGCCTACGTTGCAGCGACGTACTTTTTATCTATAATCATTTTCGATTGGTTTTTTATTAGAGGTCATGGCTTTTCATTTGGAATTCAAGGTCGTTATTTTTTCCCAACAATTATTGCCCATGTTGGATTAGTTTTTGTGGGTCTACTCGCACTTTTTCCAAGATCTTATAAAAAATGGGTTGCCGCAACATTAGTGATTGCGACCGTAGTTTATAATTATTTTTCTCTCTTCTGGGTTGCCTCACACTACTATGATTTGGGTTCTTTCAATACGTTCATTACTCAGGCTAGTCAATACAAACCAGAAATATTCAAAGGGGCTGCTATACTATTAACTCTGTCGATGTCTCTTCTTTCGAGTGCTTTTTATATTTCTAAATATCTAAAAGTAGTCTTAAGAACAAAACAGGTTGAAGTTTGATTTGTTAATATCTAATTTATTGTAGAATATGTTTCACTGCCCGTTGCTTTGCGCGAATATATTTTTCTCTTCAATAATTCCTGATATAATCACTCCATGGTCAAATGTGGGATAGTTGGTTTGCCAAATGTTGGGAAATCCACATTATTTAATGCGCTTTTGAAAAAGCAGGTTGCTTTGGCGCAAAACTATCCGTTTACGACGATTGAACCAAATGTCGGTGTGGTAGAAGTGCCGGATGAGCGATTGGAAAAATTAGCAGAAGTTATAGCTAGAGAATCGTCGGGTCCTGTTAGTACTTTCCCTTCCGTTCACGGTGAGACCGTTCAGGGTGAATCCGCCAGTGCTCAGTCGAAACTGAAATCGGTTGTTGATGGAGAAGAAAATATTGACTTGCGCGCTGTCGGAAGCCTTTCCAGTACTGCCACCCGTGACTCAAAACTAAAGTATCCGCCGATTGTTCCGGCTGTGGTGGAGTTTGTAGATATTGCCGGACTAGTGAAAGGTGCCCATAAAGGCGAAGGGTTAGGGAATAAGTTTCTTTCGCATATCCGGGAAGTTGATGCGATAGTTTTTGTGGTTCGGGATTTTAAAAGTGAAGATATTATCAATACTGGCGAAAACCCAATAGACGATCTAGAAGTTTTAAAAGCAGAACTTTTAATGAAAGATTTGGAAACCTTGGAAAAACGGTTAGATACATTAGGGCGAGAGCTAAAACCTTTAAGCCCAAATGATCCAAAACGACAATCATTGGTTTTACTTGAAAGTGCAAAAAGGTTGGTTGGAGAGGGGAAGTGGTTGGGAGATGAGTTAACGGAGGAAGACCTTATAAAAATAAGTGAATTATCATTGTTGTCTGCCAAAAAAATAATTGTGGTAATTAACTCGGACGAAGCTGATTTAGGGGTTAAACCCCTAATCGAAGGGGCGATTAGGATAAGTGCGAAATTAGAGGAGGAGCTTGCGGCATTATTAACTGACGAGCAAAAGGATTATTTGAAAGAACTTGAGATTGCCGAAAGTGGGTTAGAAAAACTTGCAGAGCAAGCATATGAGGTTTTGGGTTTGGAGACATTTTTAACGGCAGGTTCTAAAGAAGTGAGGGCATGGACAATTAAAAAAGGTTGTTTAGCACCACAAGCTGCGGGAGTGATTCACACAGATTTTGAACATGGATTTATTGCGGCAGATACCGTGCCATTTGAAAAGTTTGTGGAAGTTGGTGGATGGAAAGAAGTAAGAGCAAAGGGTTTGGTTAAGACTATTGGAAAAAATGAGGTGATGCCCGAAGACTGTGTGGTTGAATTCAAGTTTAGTGTATAGAATTCTTCTTTATTTCTTATATTTTTTTGTCGCACATTTTTTCTTTAGAGCTTCGTCAGCTTTATTATTTTTCTTTCTTTGTTTGCCCAAAGAAAGAATTAAGAAAGGGCACCCCAGGCTTCGCAACCGACCCATCTGATCCTCATTCGCAACCGGGAACCCTCTGGTATTCGTCCCGCACAGCGGGATGTCAGTACCAGTTTCCCAATGTTGCTCATTCGGGATGGATTACGATTGCTCGCAATGGGGAAATTAGACAATAAAGAGATTGAAGAATATTTTTTGAGAGACTACGCTAGCGCTTGAGTTTAAGTTCAGCGTCTGATAAAATTTCAAAGTTATGTACGAGCTGGTTATTGTTTCGAAAATTTCTGAAACCGAAGGGCTTTTGTCGCGCGTGGAAAAAACTCTCAAAGATGCTAATGCTACTGAGGTAAAAATTGAAAAGCTTGGTAAAAAGATATTGGCTTACCCTATAAAAAAGCAGACAGAAGCAGATTATATAATGCTTAATTTTGAGGCGGAAGGAAAGGCTATTGCTGATATTTCTGATATGTTAAGGTTAGAGCAGGAAGCGTTATTGCGCCACATTTTACTTAAGAAAAAAATAAGAAAAGCTCCAAGAAGAAGACATGCACTAAAGAAAGTTGTGGAAGAAAAAAAGGTTGAGGTTCCTATAGTGACGGTGGTTACAACGAAAGTAACATCGAAAGTTGCAAAGGTATCCCAGCCAAAGGCTGGTCGTCCTTTGGACGAAAAGGTATTAGGGGCATCAAGGGTCACAAAGGCAAAGATAGTAAAGAGCGATAAGAAAAAAGCAAAAATCGAGAAGAAAGAAAAGAAATAATATGTCATCACGTGCTTCACTTAACAAAGTAATGCTAATTGGTAATTTAACTCGGGATCCGGAGATGCGCTATACGCCTTCTGGTGCAGCAGTTTGTACTTTTTCTGTTGCCACAAACCGTTATTATGTTGCTTCGGATGGCAATAAAAAAGAAGAAACAGAATTTATTAAAATTGTATCTTGGAATAAACTGGCGGAGCTTTGTTCGCAACTTCTTTCCAAAGGCAGGAAAGTTTATGTTGAAGGCAGAATGCAAACAAGAAGCTGGGAAACACCGGACGGTCAGAATAAGCAGACAACAGAAGTTGTGATAGACGACATGAGGATTTTGGATTCCAGGAAAGATTTTGACGGCGGTGCGTCAGAAGCAGTTGCGGTTGAGCCGGTAAAAGATACGGAAGCAGTAGATGAAAAGGTATCTGATGTATCAAAAGTATCAAGTGTATCCCTTCGCTCACACTCAGGGCAAGCAAAGGTAGAAAAAG
>CAYHKI010000113.1:0-3415 GCA_964357165.1 uncultured Gammaproteobacteria bacterium
TATTCTTTTAGTTTCCATCGGCTCAGGACTTCAAAATTATGTTACAGACCAATTCAAAAAACTTGGCGCAAATTATATTTTTATCTTGCCCGGCAAGGTGGAATTCGGTGCCGGCGGAGGACCAGCCCAATCAGTAAACAAACTTACATTTTCGCTCATGAATAAACTTGAAAAAGAAAAAGGGCCAAACATAGAAAAAGTTCTTCCCTTTATAGAAATATTCGTCACAGCTTCAAATAGGAACAACACTAAAGTCACCAGACTTGTAGCAACTTATAACGATTATTTTTCCATTTCCGATATAAAAACTTCAGAAGGTAGAATTTTTACTGGAAGCGAAGAAAAAAGTAGTAAAAAGGTTGCCGTTATCGGTAAAACAATAGCAAAAGACCTCTTTAAAAATCAGTCTCCTATTGGCAAACAATTATCGCTTTCCAAAAAACCTTTTACCGTGATAGGCGTTTTTGCACCACAAGGTAGCGTTGCCGGTGTCGACGTCGATAACGCCGTTATTATCCCGCTTTCTGCAGGCAGAGTCCTTACTGGCTCCGATCTTGTCAATCAAGTCCTGGTCAGAACTACCTCGACCGAAAACATTCAAGAGGCCAAAAAAGACATCGAAAAAATACTGTTAAGAACTCTCTCGGAGGATGATTTCACCATAATGACCCAAGAACAGCTGCTTTCCTCAATTTTGCAAATATTAGGCGTATTAACACTGGCGCTTGGAGGCATAGCAGCGATTTCTCTAGTTGTCGGAGGTGTTGGAATTTCCAATATCATGTTAGTTTCCGTTACCGAAAGAACAAGGGAAATCGGTCTCAGGAAAGCAGTCGGGGCCAGACCCTCCGACATCCTTACCCAGTTTTTAATAGAAGCTATGATATTATCTCTGGTCGGTGGAACGATTGGTCTTTTAATTGGCGCAACAGGATCTATTTTAATCTCCGCTTACATTAAAACCTCAGTTCCTCTTTGGGCAATATTTTTGGGCGTTGGTTTTTCCAGCCTCGTTGGCATTGTTTTTGGCGTGGCTCCGGCAATTCGCGCCTCCAGACTCGATCCAATTGTTGCTCTTAGATACGAATAAGGTCTAAAATCAAACTAATGCCCATAAAAATGTCGATCGTTTACCCTGAGTGCAATCGAAGGGTCAATCGTAAATCACTTTTCTCAATCTTTGTCTCATTGCTTATCACTTTTTGCTTCTTACTTCTCACTACTCACTTCTCACTTGTTCACTCCATTTCGCCCCTAGAACAAGCCCAAAATGACTATTCTTTCCAATTGACTAAGCTTTCCGAAGCTCATGAAAAATTTATCACCGCAAAATCAAGCTACCTTTCATATAAAACCGCAATTGCCAAAAACGAAGCATTTTCAAAAACCAAAGATTATTACATTCAAATCCATAAAGTATATCTTTCATACCTATTTTTAGTTGAAGAAAAAACCAACATTTTTGATTGGTCACTTTCCTCTTTTAAAAAAGATGATTTCATAACCCAGCTTAAAAAAGAAACAGATTATGTTAACAAAAACCTCAGTCAAGCACAGGCAACACAAACATTAGAAGAGATTCAGGCCAAATCAATATTTCTCGACGAACATATAAAAACAACAACATTGCCTATAGTTGCAAAAACACTAACAACATCAGAAATTGCACAAGTCGAGGATTCTCTGGGTACATTTAATTTTCTATCCCAAAAAATCGATATATCAATAAAAGCGAGAATAAATGATTCAAACCAATCTTTTTATCAAAACTGGAAATCGGAAGTTGAAAATATAAAAAGTCAATTAACTCTACAAATATCAGGTTCAAAAGTATCTCAAGGGGATTCAAATATAAATTATTTTTCTTTAACAAATCAGACGCCAATTAAAATTTTCAAACAAAATTCTCAAAAAACATTGGAACGAGCAATAAATATTTTATATGAAATACTGAATATTATATGAGCGAACAAAATTTAAAAATAAATGAAAGCAATATAATTTCTGAGGAAGAAAAGTTTCAACTTTTTGAACATAAAACTGATAAAAATAAAAAAGATTACAAAACTTTTTTAAAGCCAAAAGTTCTAATTTTAATTGCTTGTTTTTTTGCGTTAATTCTTGTTTCTTTCGCACTTTTAAAAACTAGTAATAAACCTCAGGATAAACCGGTAATAGACCCAAATATCGTAATCGCAACTCCTCTATCACAAAATAAAATAAAAACAATAGACCCCGAAATTCAAAAAGAACTTGATGCTTTTTCTAAAAAAGTTGAAAATTTACAAAATAATAAAATAGATCTTTCTCCACCAGTAATCGATTATAAATCTTTAGCCACTTTTTGACTTTTAAGGCTAAATATAGTAAAATTCTCTCATATGAACACACTAAAAACTGCTAAAAACGCGGCAAAATTCGCACTCGACCCATTTGAAGAACTTTCTACTCAGGCAAAACCTTTTTTCGATGAAGCCAGACAAGAACTTGCACCTTTTTTTGGTAAAGGAACATTTGGTTCCAAGCCAAAAGAAATTGGAAAAGGTGAATTATCGCGTGCAAGAGAAGCCGAAAAGATAGAGGAAATGAAAAAAGAGGAAAAGCAGGAAACGCAATTTGTTATGTCAAAATGGAAAGAGCAATATAGGGAATTTGAAATAAAAACTAATTCTCAAGATAATCAAATGAAAAGAGAAGTCCAGGAACTTCAACAAGAAGTCGCCAGTATTACCAAAACTGTAGGTGTAGAGACGAAAATTCATTTGGAAAATATTCCCAAAAAAGTGGGTATTTTAGATATAACCAGGTTAAAAAATATGATTTTAATGCTAAGAATTAAAGCAGATGAATCAAAAAGTGCATCTGAACTTGTAAACACCAGAAAAGGCGCCAAACGAACAACCGGTATGCTTGCCTGGGTTAGCGGCAAACAAGGAAAAATCTACGAGCAAGGCACTATGACCCTTCAGGGGTAGTTTATATTTTTCCTAATATATGACTGAGAAACAAATAATTATTGAAGACCTACAACATGACCACCCAAATGGTTTACATAAAACTGTAGTTAGAACAAGCATAATTGGTATTATCATTAGCACGGCCAAGTCTCCACATTATCCTAATGAAATACCTGATTATGAAACAAAACTATGGCCATTTACTGGATACGAAACTGAAAGCGGAATCTTACGTCCAAAAATAGAACAAAATACGATCGAATCAACTGGTTTAGATACGGAACACGAATTTAAAGGATTACCAGAAGAAGCCTCAAAATATCACTATGAAGTTGTAGAACAAGTAGCTTCTAACCTAGAAGAAGTCTTAGGGAGGGCTCAAGAGGGCTCAAACCTCTGATACCGGGTGGAGTTGACAGGATTCGAACCTGTGACCTTGTCGATGTCAACGACACGCT
>CAYHKI010000114.1:0-3359 GCA_964357165.1 uncultured Gammaproteobacteria bacterium
TTAGAAAATAACTCTTCACTTTCACTTTTCACTTTGACTCTTTTGATTTGATACCTTTTGTATCTATTTGGGTCTAAGAAAAATTTATTGCCACTTGATGAGTTAGACGATCGGCTTTAAAATCGATCCGCTTGATGTTTACTATTCTATTTAATTTTGGAATTTGGAGTTTTGCCTGCCTGCCGGCAAGGCAGGAATTTGGAGTTTTATCATGAGATTACCTGTGTTTTCCTCAAAACGTTTAGGTATAGATTTAGGTACATCAAACTGCCTAGTGTGGTCTTCTGGTGAGGGTGTGGTGATTTCTGAACCCAGTGTGGTGGCTATAGATTCTGTTTCCGGACGGGTGGTGGCAGTTGGTATGCAGGCTCACGAAATGTTGGGCAGAACAGGCACGGATTTGGTTGCCCAAAGACCTTTGAAAGATGGGGTGGTGGCCGATTATCTGGTGTGTGAGGCTATGCTTAAGAATTTTCTGGACAGGGTACTTAAGTATTCACGGTTTGCGCGCCCGGAGGTGATGGTTTGTGTGCCTTATGGCGTTACGCAGGTAGAGAGACGGGCGGTTCTGGAGGCGACACTTTCGGCCGGTGCCAAGACAGCCTATTTGATTGAGGCCCCATTGGCCGCCGCAATTGGGGCAAAATTGCCGATTGATGCACCATACGGGTCGATGATTGTAGATATTGGCGGAGGCCAGATTGGGGCGGCAGTGGTATCACTAGGTGGAATTGTGGTTGCGGGAAGCAGCCGTTTCGGTGGAGACAAATTCAATGAGGCCATAGTAACTTATGTCCGTAAAATTCATAATATTGTTATTGGTGAGCGAATGGCAGAGGATATCAAGATTAAGCTGGGTTCGGCAATTATTTCAACCCCCAAAAAAACTGTAGAGGTAAAAGGTAGGGATGCCATATCCGGAATGCCAAAAACCATTATTGTCGATTCCAACGAAGTGACTGAGTCAATTAGTTTGGTTCTAGGGGCGATTATAGCCACTATAAAGCAGGTTTTAGAACAAACTCCACCGGAGCTGTCATCGGACATAATAGACCGCGGAATTGTGCTCACAGGAGGCTCCAGCTATTTGCGAAATTTGGATAGGTATATAAGTTCACAAATCGGAGTAAGCGCCCATGTTTGCGAGGATCCTATGCAGTCTGTAGTCTACGGGACAGGGATGGCGCTTGAGAATATAGATAACTGGAGAAGGATAGTACAACGCAGGTAATTGGTTCATGGCCTGCCTGCCGGCAGGCAGGTTCATGGTTCATGGTTGGGAATTGGTTTTTATAAATAATTTCTACTAACTATTAACAACTAACCTGCCTGCCGGCAGGCAGGCTATGAACTATTTTGTTCCACTTCGTGTACATTTAGGTGGATGAATTTAAAATAATTTGTAATTTGTAATTAATAACCCGCCTGCCGGCAGGGCAGGTTTTAAAATGGGGAATTGCAATTAATTTATCAAAAGTATTTTTGGTTTTTCTGTCAAAACTCCAGAAAAATTTAACTTCAAGTTGTTTTTAACCCCAGCAGTTATTCTTATCGATTGCCAGGTGCTTTTAACACGACGTTTTGCTTGTTGCAATAGCCTATACAAAGATTAAATAACATTCGAAAATTTAGAGCGATAAAATCACAATTGATTATCGTCCTATTCTAAATTATGAACTACCACTGTTTTAACAGCAGTGGTATCCTCAGGCTACGCCTTCGGCGAGTACGTAATCGTTCAATTCACTCACGGGTAAAAACCCGTGGAACTCTTGAACAATTATAGATGCGAGTTAAGTAAATAACCACCTATATTAGATTGGTTTTATCATAAAAATGCTTCTGAGACTCAATAACGGGCATGGCCCTTCTAGAAATTCTGATAAATTCATTATATATTTTATTATTTTCTAAATTATTTAGATTGCAGGTTGGGATAGATAATATTTAAGGCTGGTAGTGAAATATGTTATATAAAAATATCTATGTATCATATTAAATTGTAGATTGATATAAGAATAAAGTATATGTGGGATGGGCAAACTGCTTTGCCGAAACGTTAGCCATAAGATTTATTGTAAGCATGGAAATAGCTTGGCAATGGATAAAATACTTCGAATAATGGATAATAATGATAGATCATGCCTAAATATTTTATATAAATATATTTTTAGGTTCGAGGCGATAAAAGGACCTAAAAAGGCTTTAATTTTATATGATTGGACAAGATATCAGAAATAAAATAAACAAAATTAACCGAATAGATGTTTTTGGTGTAGGCATAGATGATTTAGACAAGAATGGGGTAGTGCGTGAAATTTTAAAACTAGCAAGAGCTCCTGGCCGTGGTCATTACTTGGTTACAATAAACAGCGAGTTTATTATGTTAGCCCATAGGAATCGTAAATTTGCCCAAATATTGGAAAATTCCGACCTTTCTGTTGCCGATGGGTGGTGGGTGGCTAAATCGAGGCTAATATGTGGAGGTAAGGCACAAGATCGGATCACAGGCGTGGAATTGATAGAAGTTGTGAGCAAAATAGCTGTTGATAATCCTATTAGAATAGGCTATATGGGCGGTTTTGGTGATGTAGCAGCAATTGTCGCTAAGCGCCAGGTTAAAGAATACCCCGGTATAAAGATTGTTTATGCAAGGCCTGGAGAATTAACTATAGGGCAGGAAACGAAGCTAATTAAGGAGTTAGATGCAACTGGGAGGATAGATATCCTGTTTGTTGCATATGGAATGGGCAAACAAGAGTATTGGATTGAAAAAATGAAGGATAAACTAGATATAGGCCTATATATCGGCGTTGGCGGGGCCTTTGATTTTATTGCCGGTAAAAGAAAAAGGGCGCCAGTGTTTTTGCAAAATTTTGGACTTGAATGGTTATGGCGACTTTTGTTTGACCCGGTAAGGATTTGGCGAATGAGAGTTTTGCCGATATTTTTTTTGATGGTTGTTGTAAAATTTTTAAAAAATAAATTTTCCAAAATTTTCTGAAAAATATTTTTATTTTTTTAAAAATTTGTTATTAAGCTGATAGTTTATTATTATTAACTAAATATAAGAACCGATAGTAGGTTGATAATTTTAAATTTTAAATTATAAATTTTAAATTATTTACATATAAAATGTTGTCGTTTAGCTATAGTAATTAATGTGTTCAATACATGTTAAATGTTAAAATTACAAACTTATACTTATGCAACTTATAGTTGTTATAAGTTTATATTTAAAACATTAAAAATTGATTAAAAATTTCAAATTTAGAATTTAAAATTAATTTGTATTTCTATTGCGTGTCAACGCCAGATGAAAATGTCACCCCTCTGCCATTTAGAAATGTCACCCCCTG
>CAYHKI010000115.1:0-3349 GCA_964357165.1 uncultured Gammaproteobacteria bacterium
CACTCTTTCCCTCCACGACTCTCTTCCGATCTCATTTTTATAAAAGATTTAACAATCATAACATCCGAATTACCCAAAGACGTTTCATCTGCTACCTTGAAACCCTCACCTGCAAACAACATTGCCAAGGCTAGCTTTAGAATATATATGTCTTGCAAGTTAAGCGCATTTACCGATAATTCTGCTTTACTCTTTGCTGCTTCAAGCCTTAGTAGCTTCTTTTCTTTGTGATAAATAATTGCCTTTTGACGAGCTTTAACTAAGCCAAGTGCCCACTTCAGCTTTAATTTCTTAATTTGACTGTTGGTTAACTTTATATCTTTAAACCAGGAACTTAAAGTTGATCTTGAAACACCTAATAATGTTTCTACTTCTCGTATGCTTTTACCACTTTTTCTAAGTTTGACCGCTTTAATTTTTAATTTAATAAACTTATTAAAACGTACCACTGTCCTCACAAGTATAATTGTATAGATTTACCGATTATTTGCAAGATCTAACTTAATATTTTAGAAATATTCGAGAATTCGAATTTTATGATCAATTGCTTCTCAGTATAAACTCAATGTAAAATATAATCATGGAAGAAGCCGGAGAAGATTATTACGAAAAAATATTATACAAAGGCCAAAAGAGACTCGGAACAACCTCTCTAGAAACTAAGAGAAAAGCCGCTCAAGACCAAGCGCCAAGGGTACGAGGTGCTGTGAAACGAAAACTAAATGGCGAACTGGTTGACCAACCTATTGTTACACAAACAGGTTTTAGTGAAAAATTAGAAGATACTCGATCTTATCAAGCCATGTCCACTTCTGGTAGTAGAAGAAAACTGACCCCTATCACACCCATAGAATTAGAGGAGTATACCCAACCCGATCATGACATCAGAGACCCGAAAATAACAAAAGCAGCCAATGCGCAAAGAGCTGCAATTAAATCTCACCCAAAAAAGCCATGAGTGACGAAAAAATAAAAGTAATCGAAAAACACTATATAGAAATTCCGACGTCCTCTAAAAAGAAATTTTACAATGGACTTATAAGCGGACTTGGCTATGGAATTGGTCTAACTATAGGCACTTCACTTTTTTTTATTCTTCTTGGCATCTTTCTGTCACGTGTTGACCTTCAGTCAATTTTAGGACGTTTTCTTTCTGACGTTATTCAAGCCACTCAACCCAACATAAAAATTAAATGAGCGATTTAAAAGACCATAAACAGATCGGCCAAGAACTTGAATTATTTTTTACGAACGATACCGCGCCTGGTGCGCCTTTTTGGCTTCCAAGAGGAATGGTAATTTTTAAAGAACTGGAAAGATTTATCAGAGACCTCACCCAGGGAGCAGGTTATCAGGAAACATCAACCCCAATCATGATCAAAAGCGAAGTATTCAAACAATCCGGTCACTGGACCAAGTTTGGAGAACATAATATGTATAACCTCAATATTTCGGACGAGGAAAACGACAAAGATCCTATTTCTTACACACTAAAGCCTATGAACTGTCCGGAATCCACAATTCTTTATCGTTTTCGTCCAAGAAGTTATAAGGAATTACCATTAAGATTCTCCGAAATCGGCACACTTCATAGAAAAGAAAAATCCGGAGAGGTCAACGGTCTTCTTCGCGTCAGACAACTTACCATGGACGATGCTCATATATATACCAGAGAAGATCAAATTGAGAATGAAGTCGAAAACATCCTGGACACAATGGTTAAGTTTTACGAAAGTTTCGGTTTTACCTATGAGTTTAAACTAGCAACTAGACCCAAGGAGCGCGCCGGAAATGATAAGGATTGGGACAGGGCAGAAAAAATTTTAGAAGATGTTTTAAAAAGAAAAAAGCTAAAATATTCACAGAAAGACAGAGATGGAGCATTTTATGGTCCAAAGATAGATCTCCACATAAAAGACGCTCAAAAGCGCGAATGGCAGCTTGCAACAGTACAGTTAGACTTCCATCAACCGGAAGCCTTCGACCTCAAATATGTCAACGAAAAAGGCGAGCAAAAACGACCTGTAATGGTTCACCGTGCAATATTTGGTTCTTTCGAAAGATTTATTGCAATTCTTACCGAACATTATCAAGGAGCATTTCCTGTTTGGCTTTCTCCAATACAAGTTCAAGTGCTTCCCATAACCGATAATAATATTGCCTATTCCCAAAAAATTGTCGAAAAATTAAATCAAGCCGGTTTAAGGACTGAAATTAATATTAAAAACGAAACTCTTCAGGCCAAAATCCGTGATTCCGCACTTCTAAAAATTTCTTATATACTTATAATTGGTAATAAAGAAGAGGAATCCAAAAAAGTTGCCGTACGTATCAGGGGTGGTAAAAATCTTGGTCTAATGACCATAGAAGAACTTATAAGTCAAATAGAAAAAGACATAAAAGAAAAGAAGTAGTTTCAACTTTATTGCATATAGTTTATAGTGAATATTGAAAGTAAAGGCTAAAACTGGTAATATCACCAGGACGCAATTTTAGTCGGGAGGTTATAAGTAAAGAAATATTACAAACTTAATGATCGAATTTATGCGCCCAGTCTTAGGGTTATTGATTCAGACGGAAAACAAATCGGGGTATTAACAAAAGAAGAAGCGCTTAAGCTAGCAAGAGACGAGGAACTGGATCTTGTAGAGATTGCTCCAAATGCGAAGCCGCCTGTAGCAAAAATTATAGATTTTAAAAAATTTCTTTATCTTGAAGAAAGAAAAGAAAAAGAGGCAAGGAAGCATACAAAAGAGACAGAATTAAAAGAGGTTAGATTTTCACCATTTATTGGTGAACACGATTTAGAAGTCGGAGTATCAAGAGTCAGAAAGTTTTTAAAAGAAGGCGATCTCGTAAAGATAACTGTCGTTTTTAAAGGCAGGCAAATGACTCATACAGAATTTGGTCCGAAAGTTCTAAAAAGAATAATGGATCATATAAAAGACGAAGCGGTTCAAGACAGGGCTGAACGCATGGAGGGAAAAAGATTTGTAACAGTTTTAAGAGCTGCTAAAAATCAACCGAAAAGAATTGAGGAATTACAAAATATTAAAAAAGAAGAAAAAGATGAAAAAATCAAAACAGAAGACAAAAAAAGCAGCAGCCAAGAGGTTTAAATATACCGTAAACGGAAAAATAGTCAGACGCCGCCAAATGGCAGGCCATTTAAAAGCCGCCAAATCCCGAACTGCCAAAAATAGATACAAAAGAACTGCACTAGTTGCGGATGTAGAAAAGAAAGTCATAGAAAGGTTAATGCCCTACAATGCGCGTTAAAAGAGGCACAGCTACACATAGAAAACACAAGAAAATCTTAAAACTTGCCAAAGGTTATCGTGGAGGCAGA
>CAYHKI010000116.1:0-3308 GCA_964357165.1 uncultured Gammaproteobacteria bacterium
CTAAAATGCCAGCTATGACTCAAAAAGAAGCTTTGGACATTTTAAAAACCGGCCGTAATGTTTTTTTGACCGGCGCGGCAGGGAGTGGCAAACCCTATGTTTTGAGGGAATATATTGCTTATTTAAAAGAACTAGGCGCTGACGCCGGAATAACGGCTTCCACAGGCATTGCAGCCACTCATATGGGAGGCGTCACCATCCACTCTTGGAGCGGAGTCGGCATCAAAGATAGTTTGAGTAAAAGTGATATAGCCGAAATTGCCGAAAAAAAACACATAAGAAGCAAGATTAAAAATGCCTCCGTTCTTATTATCGACGAGATATCAATGCTTCATCATTTTAGATTGGATTTGATAGAAAAAATAATTAAAGAAGTTAAAAATTCAAGCGAACCCTTTGGCGGTATGCAAGTCATTTTTTGTGGCGACTTTTTCCAGTTGCCACCGATCAGAAGAGCTCAGGAACCAGAAGTATATTTTGCATTCCACTCCAAAGCTTGGCAAGATCTCAATTTAAAAGTTTGTTATCTTTCTGAGCAACATCGCCAGAGCGACATGGAATATTTAAAGATTTTAAATGCCATCAGAGAAAACTCGGTCGGAGATAAAATAATAGAAACATTGAGAAGTCGCTTTAATAAAAAACCCGCCTTTGAACCAACCAAACTTTATTCTCACAACAAAGATGTAGACACCGAAAACGAAACCGAGCTTTCAAAAATTTCTGGTAAAGTTTCAGAATATGAAATGCAGAGCCGAGGCAAAAACCACTTGGTAGAAGCGCTTAAAAAAAGTTGTTTGGCGCCAGAAGTTTTACGACTAAAATTGGGAGCCAAAGTAATGTTTGTAAAAAATAATTTTGAAGAGGGTTATGTCAACGGTACTCTGGGTGTTGTCGAAAAATGTGGTTTTGAAGAAATAACAGTAAAAACTCTGTCGGGCAAAAAAATAGATGTAGAGAGAGCCATTTGGGTTATAGAAGAAGATGGTAAAATAAAAGCTGAGATAAACCAGTACCCACTGCGCTTGGCATGGGCCATCACTGTCCACAAAAGCCAAGGAATGTCTCTGGACACCGCCTTGATAGACCTCTCCAATTCGTTTGAAAGGGGAATGGGTTATGTGGCCCTTTCACGCGTCCGTTCGCTCGAGGGGCTTTTTCTAAAAGGTATAAATGACATGGCACTTCAAGTGAGCGATGAGGTTTTGGAATTTGATAATAAATTTAGGGAACACTCAAAAACCAATTCCTTTCATATAAGAACGATGGGTGAAGAAAAGCTCTCAAAAATGCATCACGAATTTGCTGATAAAATAAGAACCACTAAAATAAAAGAAAAAAAACTCGACACCGTGAGCGAAACTAAAAAAATGCTAGACGAAGGACTGAGCCTCAAAGATATAGTAAATAAAAGAAGACTAAAGCTCGGCACCATAATTGATCACATAGAACAAATAAAAGAAGAGGACCCCGGATACAATATTTATAATTTGCAAGGCAGTATTACAAAAAATAAATTCAAAGAAATCTGGGGCGCTTTTAAAAAGGTTGGCACAAGCGATGGGGGAATATACAAGCTCGCGCCAGTCAGAGCCCTCCTCGGCGCCAAATATTCCTACGAAGACCTCCGCCTCGTCCGTTTGTTTTTGTAAAAACTCTCAAAATTTCACAATATTTTATAAAAAATACTATACTAAACGCTCAGCGTCTAATATTTTTTTGATTTTTTAATAAATCAAAATACACAAATCTACGACGACCGTCTCAAAATAGTGTAAGGACAAAAGGAGAAAAATTTGATATTGTTTTAATATGGATTTAGAAAACAAAAAAGAAAAAAACATCAAAATATGGACAGGGGAAATGGGAGGTTACAAACTATTTGATAGCGGCGAAAAGGAAAAACTGGAAGAAATAAATGGGACCAAAATCGTAAGAGCTGAGCCAAGAGCTTGGTGGAAAAAGAGTCTGTCTGAAAAAGAGTGGAAAGTCTCCAAGGCCGAACCTTGGAAAGGTTGTATTATAGATATTGATATAGCAAATATAAAAGCTAAAATTAAATACAAAAATACTTCAAAACATATTGGTATTTTCCCAGAGCAGTTCTCACAATGGCGATGGATTTCTGAAAAATTGAAAATTGAAAATTCTAAATTGAAAATTCCGAACAGTTTAAGTGTCTTAAATCTGTTCGGCTATACGGGCATTGCGAGTTTAGTTTGTGCGAAGATGGGAGCAAAAGTCACACATGTAGATGCATCAAAACAGAGTGTTAATTGGGCGAGAGAAAATCAAAAACTTTCAGGATTAGAAAATGCGCCCATTAGATGGATTGTTGACGATGTAATTAAATTTATAAAAAAAGAAACGAAGCAAGATAAAAAGTATGACGCCATAATAATGGACCCGCCAAGTTATGGTAAAGGACCAAAAGGCGAAGTTTGGAAAATAGAAGAGGGGCTACCAGAATTAATTTCTGCTTGCCGAGAAATTTTGAGCGATAAACCTTTGTTTGTAATTTTCAATATGTATTCCACTGAGTTTTCCTCTATATCCGTTGCTAATTTACTTTCTGATATGACTAACGGTTTAGGGGGCACAATAGAGTCCGGTGAGCTCGCCATTAAGCAAGAGGGTTCAGAAAAATTACTGCCTCTCTCTATTTTCGCTCTCTGGCAAGCAAAATAAAATATGTATGAAAATATTTGTCAAAGCAAAAGTCAAGGCCAAAGAAAACAAAGTAATTCCACCACCACAAAGACTATGGCAAGAAAAAGAAAATAATGGTTCTGATCAAAAAGAGTGGTTTACGGTTTGGGTTAAAGAACCGCCGGTCGCTGGCAAGGCCAACAAAGCCATAATTAAACTCTTGGCCGAATATTTAAAAATTTCCACTTCAAATATCACCCTCCTTTCCGGCACTTCCTCTAAAAACAAGGTGTTTGAAATAAAGAAATAAATTGCTATTATAAAGTTATGCAAAAAACCATATTTTCAGGAATAAAGCCGACTGGTAGGCCACATATTGGTAACTATTTTGGCGCAATGCGTCAGTTTGTAAAATTGCAAAATGAAAATGAAGGTGGTACAAATTATTTTTGTGTAGTTGACTACCACGCTTTAAATCTAGTGCAAAATGCCGAAGAAATGAGAAAATTATCGCTTGATGTGGCTATTGATTTTCTGGCGATTGGTCTTGACCCAAAAAAATCGGTGATTTTTAAACAATCAGATGTGTTGGAACATACCGAACTGGCTTGGATTTTTGACACGATCACTCCCGTGCCATATTTGTAAAGAGCGCACGC
>CAYHKI010000117.1:0-3252 GCA_964357165.1 uncultured Gammaproteobacteria bacterium
AAATTAAAACTGGTTGCAACAGATGGCTACAGACTTGGATTTTGTGAAGTAGATACCCAAAAAAGTGAAGGTGCAACATCTACGACTTTTATAATTCCGGCAAAAGCACTTTTGGAGGTTGCTAAAATAATTAGTGAGGAGGTAGGAGACTCCAACAAAAAAGAGAATAACGATATAGTGTCTTTTATAGTTTCACAAAACCTTACACAGGTGGTTTTTATTATAGGAAAGGTCGAGTTTACAAGCAGGCTTATTGAGGGCGAATTTCCAAACTGGCAAAAAATAATTCCAGCTTCTTTTATAACAAAAGGCCAAGTTTCTAAAACAGAATTTACAAGAGCGATAAAAATGGCTTCGATTTTTGCCAGAGAATCCGGGAACATTATAAAGCTCAACCTTGAAGGTGGACAAAAGGATGGGGGTAGTCTTACGGTAAACGCCATAACTGCTCAGGTTGGGTCTGCCAGCGGCAAGATTGATGTTAAATTGGACGGAAAAGGTGGAGAAATAGCGTTTAATTTTAGATATCTTTTGGATGTTTTGACTGTTTTGGCAGATGAGGAAATATTTTTTGAAATGAACGAAAGCCTGAATCCTGGTAAAATTACCGGCTCCAGTGATGGGAGCAAATCTTTTCATATCATTATGCCCGTAAGACTACAAGGGTAAAATGTTTAAGCCTATTGGGTCTTTAATATTCGAACCCAGTATTAGTCGTAAATCGGGCACGATTGGTGCCCTTAGAGTTAGACAGGCAGCAAAAGAGGTTATCGAAAGGCACTTAAATGATTTTCCCGAAGATGTTTTAAAACAGATTCAGATAAAGACTTTTAAAAATGGGGTGCTAGGGATTACTGCTCCACCTGTAATTTCCGGTGAACTTCATATGGTTTCTGGTGAAATATTAAAGAATATAAATTTCAAATTACATAGTCAGGTAGTAAAAAAAATTTATTTTAAGGCTGTTTAGGGGTAGAAAAATATTTAGCATCAATAGCTGGAACAATATAAAGTACTTGGGCATCCTTATCAAAAGTTTTCCCTACTCCTTCAAAAACCCACACAGGACTTATTGAATTTGTATGTTTATCGAGATAATAAGTAAGGTAGCCTCTTTGGAGGTCGACAACCCCTAGAGACGTTGCGGCTATGGCGTCTTCTCTCTCTGATTTGATTTTAACAAGGGTACCTCCACCAACCTCTAATATATCTGTCGCACTCTTTGAAGTTATTGTTGGATAACTCGCCTGTTGCGTTAATTGCGGCAACAAGAGGATGTCCATTTTGATTAAGTTAGAATCGGCATCCATATTTATTGAAATAGGTGGCGAATTGGAAATTAAAGGCAATCCAGCCGTGTTGTATTCAAAAAAGAACTGAATAAGGGTTGCGTTTTCTTTCGAGACTTCCTCTGGGTCCTCCCCGCTAAATTTTAGGTAAGTTATTTTGGGTTCAAGACTAACTTGGGATGTATCAAGAACCCTGGTTAACGCGTTTCTAGCGGAATTTTTAAGTGGCTCAATGTCTTGGGGTAGAGGCTTGAGAAGTTTTTGTTTTATGGCTTTTTGGAATACGACTGCCTTTTCATAAGCTAAGATAAAGCCTTCGTTTGTAGAATAAAGTTTACCTTCACCAAGGTTGATATCTTTGCTTTTGACAGGTTCTGTTTTGATTTTTGATATTATTAATAACTTTTCAGTAACATTGGTGCTGTTGGTGGAAATACTTGTTTCAAAGGTATAGATAGATTCTGGTTGGTTGTTGTCAATCGTAAGATTTACTGTTTGGAATTTTTGAGCTTTTTGTTTTAAACCTTGAAGCTTTAAGGGTGGAGTCTGTGGAAGCCCCTTATCAGTTTTTTTATTATAACGGATATAAATTATTAATATCAGGAAAGCTACCAGTAAAATAAACATAAAAGGAACAATCATTTTTTTTATTACCACTGAAAGATTTGTGAGGTTTGTCATGGTGCAGTTGTTGTGATATTACAGTCACCACTACATGTGCGAGGTACAGCCGTAGGAACATTGGGCGGTTCTTGGCGAAAACCTCGTTCACCTGTGTTATTAAATTGATAGTGGAGATGTGGAGCAGAGTGACCGCTGGCTCCAATTATTGTGGTAGTTGCACTAACAGATTGCCCTGGAGTGACAGCCATTCCTGAAAGATGCCAAAAATGAACAATTCCTAGGTACGGACAGCCATTAGGGATGACACCGACCCTTTGGTCCAGTGTACCCCGTGAGTCGTCTGTGTAGTCAACGACGCCATCTACGGTGTTATAAACTGTTGTGCCAACAGGTGCACCAATATCCAACGCTTCGTACCCGCCATAAATTTCATCTGCATGTGAATAACCACCATCCGGCCCCTGGGTAATAAAACCAGTTATCGGCCAGCGCGTTGGACAATTAGTAGGCGGGGAACCAATTGGCACAGTAATAGACACGTTTTCAATTTGATTAGAACCATCATCCATAGTGGCGTTTGAAGCGACACCGTTGATTATAAGAGAGTCGCCGGGGATGGTTATAAACGAACCGTCGGGGAGTTCTGCAGATAATGTGTTGAGGGTAAAAATTGATTCACGTGTTTCTCCGGGTGGTATTGGTGTAGAGATAGTTATTTGTGGGTCTTTTAGTCTTGTTTCGATGCCATTTTTGAGGTATCTGAAATTTTCTATAAACCCGATACTTAAAATTGTTTTGGATTTTGCCTGAACTTTGACGGTAAATGTTATGTTTGTCACTGGTCCAATACCCGAAATAGATGGTGGTTGCGCAGTTTTGGAAAGAATATAGTTTTGGTTTACTCCGGGTGGTTCTACACTACCAGGGTCACTTTCAGGGGTAAAAAATGTGGCATTGGTGACAATACCGGCAATTACTGTGGCTGTTGCGACTGTGCCGACCGCTCCACCGACGGCAACTTGCGCTAAGGAGGTGGTAGCAGCACTTGCGCCGCCGGCGCCGGAGATTAAACCAACAGCACCATTTGCCAGGGATCCGGCATAACCTAAAACATTACTAGCTATACCAACCGCACCGTTCCAAACAGTAGAGGCTGCTCCTGTAATCCAACTACCGACTGTGCCAAGGGAGCTGCTTATCCAGCCTGGATTTGCACTAATAGCAAATTCTCCATGAACTTCGGATCCTTGAAAAAATCCTTTTATATTCTGGACACTACTTGATAAAAAATTCTTAGCGGGTTCTATCATGTAGTCGCCGACAACTTTACCTATAGCTA
>CAYHKI010000118.1:0-3231 GCA_964357165.1 uncultured Gammaproteobacteria bacterium
ACTCAGACTGAGTTTATTCAACAGTCGAAACAACCCGATAAAAAACCGGAAGTCCGGGATGGTGTTGGAAAATCCGGTGCGCTTGGTGCTTTGAGGGCAGATAATTCCAGTGTCCAAGACCGGAGCGATTTATTAAACCTTGTTGCTCACGGAAGAAAATATAGACGGCATGACACAATGGAACAGGTTCGGGAGGCAAGGTTAAAAGGTCCAAGTCAGGTAAATTCCCCTAGATCCGAGTTAAATAGTGTTGCTGACGAACCCCAAGGCGCAAATGAAATAAGGCAAAGACAAGAGCAGGCAAGAAAAGATGTTCAAGCCGAGAGCGATCAACTATTGGCAGATAGTGTCAGGCGGGAAACAAATGAGGAAACTTTTGAACGTACGGAAACAGAATTGCTTAGTATTGAAACTGCAGGTGTACAAGCCACACTTCTTCTTGGGGGCGAGATACCTGCGGAAATAGATGGAGAAAAAATAGAAGCAATAGCAAAAGGAGAACATGTAAACACCGAGAAGACCAATAACGCATCAGCGGATGAGCGAAAAGAATATTGGAATGGAGAAAATAGCCCTTATAAAAACATGACATTCGATCAAAAAATGGAAAGGTGGCGAGGGACAATGAATGGTTTTCTAGACCAATATAAAGGTAAGCCTGAGGCGGAATTTTTCAAAAGAATGAATATTGATTTGGAAAATGAAAACGCGGTGAGCGAAATTTACAATACCTATTTTGTGGATGGTAGGGGTGATGTCGGATTGTTTGCTTCGAGAATTGCTGAAAATAATACCGCAGAACAGATACAAGAAAATAAGGCTGTTATCCAGTATTTAGAGAGAATGTACGGGGATAAGTCTGCAAAAGTTGCGGAACAGCTTGTATTCGGGATAAAAAATGCACAAACAGATATTGATTTATTTATGAAATCAGCACAAGAGGATCTTCGAAAAGGTGCAAATATGGCTGGTATAGATCTGATCCAAACTTTATATGAAAATGGCAAGCAGCAGAGTAACAAACATGGGAGTGAACGCGATGGTGATAAAACAAAACAGGAATTTAAATTGAATTGGAATGAGCGTACGTCTTCTGCCGACAAATGGACAGCTGGTAATGGAGATTTAAAAATTGACGGTGACTTTCTTGCCTTCAATCCTCATGTCAATAGACTAAGAAATCCTTACAGTACAGGTACTACCGAATATGATTATTTTGAAAAATACCAAGTCAAATACTTCTCGGGACGCCCTTCTGACTACTTTCTTGATCAACAACGTAGACGCGTCGAGAGAGGCGTTCAGCTTGCTGTTAACTCAGAGGTTGACGGAGAGTTAGAAAAAGTCCTTACTCCTATGTTTTGGGAAATTATTGAGGCAGATCCGGAATCCGTGAGTGGAGAACAATTCAATAGATACATTACTTTGGACCAAGGAGACAATCCGGTAAAGAGTGTAAATCCAGTTGACTTGAAAATTCGTAACACAGACAGTACTACTCGAGAAGTCGATGTCAATTTTTCCTGGGGAAGATTACAAGTTGATAAGCAGACCCTAATTGCAGTGCAGCAAAAAGCAATTGATTATATCGAGGGACAAGTTGCATTAGGTAAAATAGGTCCTGACATGTTAGCGGCTGCAAGGAGCATCGTAGAATCTCACAGGTCTCCTCAGTTGGTCAAAAATGTGTGGCCACAGAAAAATTCAGGAGGAAGTAGTCCTGAAGATCCAAAAACTCACTTAAGTTTTTTAAGACTTAATGAAAA
The DNA here is from genome assembly GCA_964357165.1 of uncultured Gammaproteobacteria bacterium. Lineage (GTDB taxonomy): Bacteria > Patescibacteriota > Microgenomatia > Curtissbacterales > GWA2-41-24 > CAYHKI01. The sequence goes on from CAYHKI010000118.1 coordinate 1,767, forward strand.
TTGGTCAAAAGGAACAATCAAACAAGAAGGAGATGCGTTAATTTATACCAACGAAGGACTCATTAAAAAAAATTAGCAAAGAGGTTTAGAAATAACAGTAAATGATCCTGAAGGCTCTGATAAAAAAATTTTAACAAGAGAAGCATGGAATATTTTACTAACAATTCCTGAAGAAATTCCCCTAGAAAAAGGTGGTAATACATTTACAACTGCATTACTGAATGGAGAATCATTAACTAATCCAATTCAAGATAGAAAGGGTGTTTGGAAAAGATTTGGTAAACCATTTATAGCAGATGCACAAACATTATCTAGAATGCAAAATATGATCAAAGGTTATGTCGAAAGTCAAGTAAATGCCGGAGTGATGGATAAAGATATTTTGGATGCTATTGACGGAATTAAAAAATACAAACTTGCTGTTCTGAAACCTGTTGAATACGACAACGCCGGATATCGAGCAAAGTTGGACTTTAGGAAAAATATTGCACAGGCTGCAGTTTAGTTAATAATGGCGGATTCTAATTTAAACCACCTTCAAAATCAGAAACAGGCGCAACCTGAGACGCCGCAGGTTTTTAAAGAGTTAGATGCACTTATTGTAAAAACCCAAGTACAAAAAGAACAAAGAGCATCTTATTTTATTTTAAGCCTTCTTTTTCCACCATTTACAATTTATTTGGCATTATTTTTGTCATACCGCAGAAAACTTTTATACGTGACACTGCCGGCTCAGTTAATTTTTTATAGTGTTATCACACTGATATTTAGTTTGATTGGACTGCTACCTATCAATCCTCCTCAACAAATAATGCAACTTGGGGTAACTGTGGATCCGAAAATAAACGGGCAAGTTCTTATGTGGACAATCATTACGACTGTTTTGGCGGTTATTTGTTTGGCAGCTGGATATTATTTTAGAAACAAAGCAAAGAAAAATGGCATGCTCGATTCTTCTTCTCTTTGGATTTTGTTTTTATTTTTGAATCTACTAGTTTATGGAGTAATATTTTTGATGATAAAGGAAGCTTCTTTGTTATTTAGTACTATAGCGCCGGCAATCAACAGCGGTTACCCGGGATTGTAAAGATAATACTATTCGCCTTGGAGTTTTTCTTCCAATTTTAGATATCTGGCTGTAAGGAATAGGCCGGTCATGGTTTTGGCGCATTGAAGTTTTAAATCCTCAATATCATCTTCGCTAAACCAGTCGTCTTCGCCTACTATGATATCTTCTGTTTCGTCGAGGTTTTGATCTGAGAAAGTCTGGTCCGAGTCTACTTCTGCTAAAAAATAGGGCATGGCAGTTGAAGAATTGGCTGCATCATGATAAACGTCTGTAAGTTTAATTAGTCTTTTTGGCTCAAGTCCTGTTTCTTCTTTGACTTCTCTTATTGCTGCTTGTTCTTCTGTTTCATTTTGCCAGGTTTTGACTAAACCTTGGGGGATATTTCTTAAATAAACG
>CAYHKI010000119.1:0-3201 GCA_964357165.1 uncultured Gammaproteobacteria bacterium
ATATTTGGTAGACTTTACTCTTATGATTACTATCTGCGGACAGTTAACTCAAAATTAGTCTACAGACAAAAAACCGCTTTGTCAATAAACTAAAACACAACTTCAATTTCTTCCTGTTGTCCTCTAACTTCGCCAACAAAAAGTTTAAAGTTATTCTTGTTTTCGTCAACAACATATCCAACCTTGGTTTTTCGTAGCGACACCGGCTCCGCCGTAACTTCATTATTGTGTACATCCGGTGCATAACTCCTGCCGTCGTCGCCAATTAGCCTGACCATATCCACAGGTCTTACGGTTAATTGTTTTTTGGTGTCATTCTGGATTTCTATATTTAAAACTAAGAAAATCTTTCCATTTTTAGTTTTTGCCGGATTGTTCTTAATTAATATTTCACGGGTTTTTTCAATGTTAGTAATAGTAATTCCCAATTTCTCTCCCGTTTGGGAACCATCTTTGTTTTTTATGGGTATTTCAAACCTTTTATTTACATTTACGTTTGCCAATGAATTTACGTTGGAAGTAATGCTACTGATACCGTTACTTACAGTCTTATTTGGTTTTGCAATATTAAATGCCCCAAACCCTAATATAAGTACAACTACCAAAACAGCCAGGGAAATTTTTGGATGCTTCTTGACTGGGACTTTGATTTCTTTGATTTTTTCCAGCTTTAACTTTCTAGAAATATTAAAATTCGTTTTTTTAAATTGAAACTTAAATTTTTTGGAAGTAGTTGTGTTATTTTCGGTAGGCTCTTCCTTGGTTGTTTCGTCTGTTTGGCCTTTATCATCAGATTGCCCGGCGCTCTTTATTTCCTCAACCGCATTCTTTGCCCCGCCAGAAACAGTTTTGGCAGCATAATCAACTAATTTGCCAAACGCCAAAATCCAAGATGGAACCGTTAACGTTACGCTAGGTTTATCCGTTTGTGTTTCTATCATTATCACTGGGCAAAAATTTAGGCAGAAGTACTAGCAGTCCGGTTATTATAAGCTCCATGCTTTTTTTGTCAAGCCCCTGTGAGTTTACCTTAATGGGGGCGCAGACCCTGAGTGTAGTCGAAGAGTCAACCCCGATTTAATCGGGGTCAAGACCAAGGACCTGCCTGCCGGCAGGCAGGTCTTAAATATATCAAATAGATAAATTAGAGGATTAAAATAATACATCAACTTTATGTCTATAGTCTATTGTCGATCGTCTATAGTCAATTACTTAAATGGCCAGAAGAAAGAAAAAATATTTTTAAATAAAGTAAAAAGCCAAAAGCTCTTTTGAGGTTTTTCTATGTCTGCAGAATTATTATTAGACTTGTAGACTTCCGGCGTCGGACTTACGATGCCTGCCTGATCCTCCTCCGTTTGGCCTAAACCTTCATTCGACCCATTAGTCCAATTCGTACTCTTCTCCCCCTTCACGCTACTATTCACATTCACTTTTATACTGGCACTGCTTGGATTTCCAACCTTAATTGTCTTTACGCTTTTAGAACTGTCTCCATCCCCTTCAATAACCGCCTCAAGCGAAAAGTAACCTTGACTGTTGGGAACACTAAAACTTGCCGTAAATTGATTGCCAGATTTTAAAAGATCTACACTACTTACCAAATTATATTGATTATCACGAATGTTCAAAACTTTTTGACTGCTTCCGGAAACATCAGAATCCAACCTTATATACACTTTTTCTCCGCCATTAAAATTAAGATCTTCGGACGAAAAATTTGCGTTTCTGGAAACTTCTAAAGAAGCAGCAAATGCACTTGGAACAAAAATAGCCAAAATAACTATTATTATAAGTGGCAGAAATTTTTTCATTTTAAAATTATTATCTACTCCACCGGTTGTCTGGTCACGGGAAATTGTTGTGATGCACCTTGTACAGGTGTCCTATTTACTGTCACCGTAAATTTTCCATGAGGCTGAACCTTCTTTGCAAGTTTGGTAATTGTCCGTTCAGAAATCTGAGTCACGTTATAATTTTCTATGTAAATTTCTATCGATCCATATGACTTATTCTTCAAAGCGTCAACGATACGGGAAATTAGCTGAGGTGTAATTTTTAAGGTTGAATAGTCGCCGTCTGCCTGATTCATACTTTTATTTCGGGCAGAAAAGCTTACCCCAACTTTATAGAACTTAAAAACTTTTTTGTCAAGACCCGTTCAGTTGACATGAACGGGGCGCAGACCCCTCAAAATCGCTCTTTGAGCCGTGGGAGTTTACCCTGAGCAAAACGAAGGGAATAGTACTGAAAAGGCGAAAAGTAAGATTAGTGGGGTCAAGTCAGAATTTAAAAATTCACTGAGGGCGGGCCAAAACCACAAATCTTGCGCTATCTAAAAATCCACTGCAGGTATAAATTGTCAATCTTTGATCCGTTGTCTGATTCAAAATATCAACATCTGTTGGCTTAATAGTTTTGGTTTCAAACACCTCATAAGTCACAACTTCACCGTTGTTCAAAGTCAAATCAATTTTATCCCCAGGTTTCATAACCGTTAACCCGCCCAAAATCGCTGCCTTATTATGACCATACAAAACGGTATTACCTCCCTGTTGGGGCAGTGAAGAATTGGTGTAATAAGAAACTCCACGCTCCGAAACCACCCAGCGTTTTCCGTCAAACGTTCCATCCGTTATGTCTAAATCTTTATTAATCTTAGCAATGGCTATTTTGACGGTTTTATACGCTTTTTTCTCTTCTATCTGATTTTGTTTTTGGGCTTCCTTAACTTGTTTATAGAGACTAAAATCAAAATTTTTGGATGCAACATACATTATCAGCAAAAAACCGATAAAGATTAAAAAACCTGCCAAAAATTGTTGAAAAACAATTAGCTTTGTGCGCGAAACGAACGAAGACTTCTTTTTAATTGCCATAAACCTGTTCCAATCATACCAAATCCCAATAGGGCTATAATAAGTACGTTCGAGCTTCCAGTCTCTCCAAGAATTTGCGGATTACCGGAAGAACCACCCGAAGATGAACTTCCGCTCGATCCTCCACCTGATCCACCAGAGGAAGACGGACCACCCACCGAAGGACTTGCGGAAGGTTTAGGGCTCGGCGATGTTTTTGGGCAAGTTGGGCAAGGTATAGTTGTCTGATTGTTGTTTAGGTTGTTTTGGATATTTACACTGCTTGTGCAATTACCGGTTGAGGTCGAGTTTGACGAGCCGGTGTTATTGTTTGTGGAATTTC
>CAYHKI010000120.1:0-3143 GCA_964357165.1 uncultured Gammaproteobacteria bacterium
TAATAATCCTACATTCAAGTCCGAAGTGCACCAGTTGTGAATTGTTAACCTCCTTATTTTAGGCTATTAAGATCATAACAGTTTCTCTCGTAATGTGTCAAATATTGCAAGACTTTCATGGGTCGATTGTTTAGCCAGTATTCTATTCGTTTAATATCTTGCCAGGAATAATTAGCAATATTATCTCCTTTGGGAATGAATTTTCTTATATCCTTAATGGTTCTTTCCACAGTGCCTTTTTCCCAAGAGTGGTAAGCGTGACAAAAGAAGACTTGAATGCTCAGTTTCTCCTCCCACTTCAGGTAACTTTTATTCTCTGATCCTCTATCAGTAGTAATTGTTTCCCATTTAAACAGAAAGTTGTTTGATTTAAGGATGGCTCTAGTTTTGCTGCCACCAGATTTATCAGGGATCCTAGTTAAACTAGTCATTCTAGTTAGTCTGTCAGTGGTGACTGAAAGTGCAGTCTTACTGCTCCTACCACTCTCCATGAGGTCAGATTCACCATGACCAACAATTAATCTCTGGTTGGCTGAATCTGGCCTCAAATCAATACTTTTACTGTCTAATACCTGAGTATATGAGTGGACTTTCCTGCCATACTTTTTACGACGATTAATGTGGCCACAGGCTAAAAATCCAAACAGCTTATCCTTCTTCCATTGTTTATGGTAGTAAATCCACTGGTAAATGGTTTCAGCTGAGATACTGAGTCCTGGATGGTCTATACCAATTCTTCCTTCAATCATCTCTGGACTCCATTTTTGTTTGATTTTAGACAGTACGTAGTTTAGAGTCTCTGGATTTTTCAAAGGAGCTCGATATCTTTGTCTTACTCCCCATTTTAAAGCTCGTTTATCAGCCAGTACTGGTTTATATGCTTTCCCATACCTTGTATGTCTTTTTAACTCACGAGACAGGCTTGAGTGGCTTCTACCCAACTTCCTACCAATCTCCCGAAGTGACACCCCCAGCTTCACACTGGTATATAACTCCACCCGTTCCTCCAATGTTAAATGCCGATATTTCAATTACATCACCACCTTTCTAGAGCTTCTGATTCTAGCCTAAGTGGTGCACTTCGTTTCTGAACCTAAGAATTTTGACATTATTTAGATATATAATACAAACATGGGAATAAATTTCGATAATGTATTTTGGAATAATGCATTGGCAAATGCTACTGGATCAATTATTGCAACTGTGGTAATCAGTATTTTTAGCTTCTTGTTGATTGACCCTCTAAGACAATGGATTTATAAAAATAATCCAAAACTCGCACGAATTTTACTTAAATTTCTTGACTTTATCTATCACCCTATTCTGTGGATTATTGTTTTTTTGATCCTTCAAGTAATGATATTGTTAGATATTCAACGTATATGGAGTGTAATGGGAACATGCCTCGTTATGCTCAGGTTTTATTTTTCTTCCCAACTGGTAATAAAAGCTTATCCATCACAATCCTCGCAGTTTTCCGATGAGTTTCAAAAATTAATTGAGGTTAAAAAGAATTGGGAAATAGTCACTGGAGAAATTAAATTGGATGAGGAAAAAGGAAATCCCAAACCAAGTTTATATCTGACAAAAACAGAAATTCCACAAGCTACTAATACTTTTTTAGTGCTTAAAGAAATTGCAGCTGAGAAAGGTGAAATTGAGTGCGATTTTTATTTAGAGCATGGAGCAGTATTGAATATTGTTTTTATGAGCAACAAAACAGAGCATAACTGGCACATGGCAAGATTCGATTCAAGGCCCGGAACGACCGATGGATTACTAATAAAAGATGGTGGCAAGGGAAACAATTGGAGATTTAACAATATGTCAACTTCGAGAACAAATTCAAATAGTTGGTATCGTGCAAAAATTGAATTTAGCAATGAACGAGCTAGAATGTTTAAAAATGGTGAATTGGTTGCAGAGATCACTAATCCTCAAATGTTTGGCAAACATATTGGTTTATTTAATGAATGTGCGAACGTAAGTGTTGATAACTTTAAATTTTCCGAAACATAAAATCGAAGACAAAAGAATGGGAGGTAAAGATGAGACGAGGAGCCCCGCCCGCAGGCGGGGCGACGAAGTCGGGTCGGCCAACGGCCGGAGTATTGCCACCGCATTCATTTTCCCCTTACCCCTTTTTCTGCGGGTGGCAAAACAATTTTTAGAAATTGTTGATAAAATAAGTTCGAGCCAAGTCATATAATGTCACAACATTGCGACTTGTCGGGGCGGCACGAAGTGCCGCCCATGGATTTTGAGCTTCTCCTTGCAAAATCCTGTTACTAAGGGTCAGGTTCGAGCCGAAGATTTTGACGGCGTGTGATTTTTGGGCGTTTAAATTTCCGTCTGCAACGATTTTGGGCGTATCTGCCGCTTCTTTTAAGGCTTGATATTTGGATATGAAATAACTATATTTTGGGTAATCTTAGGTATGAACACTGCCCAACCCAGATATTTTTTGTATGCCAGGAAATCCACTGACGTGGAGGATAAACAGGTCAGGTCAATCGAGGATCAACTTGCAGAATTGCGTGATTTGGCCAAAAAGGAAAATATTAGTATTGTTGAAGAGCTAATTGAAAAACAGTCGGCTAAAATTCCTGGTCGGCCAATTTTTAATTCCATGGTTGCTCGGATTGAACTAGGTGAGGCTGATGGCATAATTTCCTGGCATCCAGATAGACTGGCCAGAAACAGTGTGGATGGCGGCCGGATTATTTACCTTTTGGATACAGGTAAACTGACAGCCTTAAAATTTAACACTTTCTGGTTTGAATCCACCCCTCAAGGCAAATTTATGTTGTCAATTGCCTTTTCGCAATCAAAATATTATGTGGATTCCCTAAGTGAAAATACGGCTCGGGGTTTGCGCCAAAAAGTCAAACGGGGAGAGTGGCCAGGGATTGCTCCTCATGGCTATTTTAATGATAAAACCTCCAAAACTATAAAAACCTTACCCAAAGAGGCTAAGGTGATTAAAAAGGCTTTTCAAATGTATTCTGAAAACAAATCACCACTGCAATCCATAGCTGACTTTTTGGCGCAACACGGAATCAAATCCCGAAATGGCTTTACTCTCCATAAAGATCGGGTTAAATACCTGCTCTCAAATCCTTTTTACTACGGTCATTTTCGTT
>CAYHKI010000121.1:0-3142 GCA_964357165.1 uncultured Gammaproteobacteria bacterium
GCCGAAGGTACATTCATTTTCTTTGCCACTCTTGCCGCCTTTGGTGTCTTTTTGTGGTTTCTCTGGAACCAGCTTATTTTTAAAGATGCTCTTTATTTTGCTTTTGGACCCTATTCTGCCCGAACGCAACAACTGCAACTCGAACAGGCAGGGGTTCTGGCAACGAAAGGAAATATCCTCCTATCTGTAAAAGTCTATCTTTATGCTCTTCTTTACAACACCGGCGCTTTTACTACAATTTTAGGAGTATTGGGAATGATTGTTTTTTGGGTAAACAAAAAAATAAACTCAAGCGTCCGGGTAGCCAGTACGGCTCTTTTGGCACCGTTTATTTTTAATATTTTAGCGCTATACATGGGGCATTCAGTCCTTTTTATTCAGGGGATTTCCGGCGATACTTGGTTTAATGTTCGCTATGGTGTGATGGTGCTGCCATCAATCGCTATATTTGTCGGTTATTTGGTGCACAAGTTAGTCCCCTTAAGGGCTACAATCATTGGCCTCTTTCTTTTTGTGACATTCTTTGCCTTTGCCAATGTCGATGCAGTAACCATAGACGATGCCCGTGTTGGTTCCAGCCAAAAAAATGTCGCCGAAGTTTCCGGCTGGCTTACCAAACATGCAAAAGACGAAAAAGGCTTTGTTTTAATTTCCGCAGCCTCCCATGATGCCATTATTTTTTCATCCGGAATGCCCATGAAAAGATTCATTCACGAAGGAACTGGCGCTTATTGGCAAAACGCAACGGTAAGTCCCGACCGCTGGGCACGCTGGATTGTTATGCGCACAAACGACCTTAATGACTCAACCTTTAAACTAATTCAACAGTCCGGCCAGCTTAATAAATATGATCTAGTCAATAGTTATCCGTTTGCCGACATTTACGAGCTTAAAAGTGAATACCTTGCAAATCTAAATACCGAGCCGGTATTAGGAAAACAAAAATGACGGTTTAACCGTCAGCCTCGAGCCTTGCCTGCCGGCAGGCAGGAAATCGAGGATCTAGATTCCCGCATTCCCGCCTCGTTTATCTCCTTTTTTGTCTGGAATCCATTTCGTCCTGTACGCCGCAAAAAACTAAACGGTAGCGAGGCAAAATTTTAAAATTCTTTTAATCCAATCTGATTAGACCCGCAGCTTGCGAGGATCACAAGCTATGCTTATTATTTATATATGGCTTGGAATATCATAGTTTTTGAAACATTAAGGAAAGAAAAACCAATTGAAGAATTTATTAAGGCTTGCCAACCAAAAACAATAGCAAAAATTAGCAGTGAAATTGATCTTTTGGCAAAACATGGTAATCTACTGGGAAGACCGCACTCGGCACCGGTAGAAAAAGGAATATTCGAGTTAAGAGTGCGGGGAAGGGAAGAAATAAGAATATTTTATTCTTTTCGGAAAAAAGATATTTACCTACTTCATGCTTTCAAGAAGAAAACTCAAAAACTTCCACCAAGAGAAATTGAAATTGCAAGAAAGAGATTAAAAATTTTACAAATATAACAAATATGTTATAATACCAACAAGTGTATACAAGTATGTATAAGCACCAACAACTATGAAAAACTGGAAATCACTCAAAAAAGAATTGCTGGAAAATAAAGAAGTAGCCAAAGAATACGAACGTCTGAAACCCAGGTATCAACTTGTTTCTGCAATTATCGAGGCCAGGATTAAAGGTGGGCTAACCCAAGAAGCTCTTGCCCAAAAAATTGGGACAAAACAATCAGCAATAGCCAGGCTCGAATCCGGTAACTTCAATCCTTCTGTCTCATTTCTGGAAAAAGTGTCGCATGCATTAGGTTTAACCTTAAAGATTCAATTACAATAACCCAGCAGTCCGGCCAGCTGGAAAAATGTGATCTGGTCAATTCATATCTCTTGCCGACATTTATCAACTTAAGAATGAGTACCTTGCGAATCTAAATACTGAACCGGTTTTGGGAAAACAAAAATGACGGTTTAACCGTCATCCTCGACAGCTTTGAGGATCTAGATTTTCAGTCAAACTGAAAGTGACACGGCTTATAAAAATTAGCTAGGAATTCTGGTATAATATGACTATGAATCGTACTTGGTATTCTAAAACCGTTAACAAAAATTCACCGGATTCGATTCATCAGGTACTTGCTTTCGGTACCCTTGAGGATATTCGTTCTCTAAAGGCAACAACGGGCGAAGAAAAGATAAAAGAGCTTTTTATCAATTTTCCTAAGAAAGTATATACACCGCCAAACCTTAATTTTATTAAGAATTTTATTTTGCATATCAATAGCGCGATAGATGAACAAAAATACCTTAAATATACACCAAGGCATACTGGATAAAGAAAGAAAAGAGCTTTTAGAAAAACTTCTTTCATACACAAAAGACTTTGTTTTGGGTGGTGGTACTGCGCTTGCTCTCCAGTTGAATCACCGCAAATCATTCGATTTTGATTTCTTTTCTTTGTCAAAAATACAAAAAAACCTCATTGAAAAACTATCCCAAACTATATCGATTGCCAATATTTCCATAGACTCTGGGGATGAACTTACTTTTTTTACAACAAATGAGATTAAAGTAACATTTCTCAACTATCCTTTTGGGCACGCCTTTGGGCTTGAAATATTGGAAAATGGACTCAAACTATTTTCAGTTAAAGATATTGCCATTCAAAAAGCCTATACCGTAGGAAGAAGAGGAGAATATCGTGATTATTTTGATTTATTCATAATACTTAGAAATAACTATATAAGCTTAAAAGAAATTATATCGGAAGCAAAAAAAATATACGGCAGTGTCTTCGAAGAAAAAATATTTTTACAGCAATTAGTATATTTTGCAGACTTACTAAATTTTGATATTACACCGACGACAAAACAACAACTTAAGCCCGAAGAAGTAAAGCATTTTTTTGAAGAACAAGTGAGTGATTACCTCTCAAATTTAAATACCGAGCCGGTATTAGGAAAACAAAAATGACCATCCTTCGTTCTGCAATGCAGAACTTCGGAGCGGCAAGCCACGCAAAAGGTTTTTGAAAGTAATTCTGTCTAAATACCCACTTTTTTGCTAAAATCAAACCAAACATTTAATGTATAAAATTAAAAAACAACATGAGCAAACACCCCAAAAATAGATCCCCGCGGCCCAAAGG
>CAYHKI010000122.1:0-3047 GCA_964357165.1 uncultured Gammaproteobacteria bacterium
TCTTTCATTTGAAAAATATGATGAAACTCTATTTTTGATGGAAACAGATTTTCCGACATATAGTAGATTTTTGTTTATGTCAAAAAATTGATAAACACCCGGATCCTGCGGTAAATTATTAATAATCTCTTTTAATTTTTTCACGCAGTGATTTTACACCTGTTTGTTATATTTGTAGGTATATTAATGATGCTTATGAATATGAATTTTTTTGTGTGTTTTTTTATACAGAAAAAGTCCAAATGTAATAATTATTCCGGAAATGAATAATGCGAGAAGAAATGTTGGCTCCAGAACAACCTTATAGAAAGGTTCGACTTTAACAGTTTTGGAGATTTGTGAGGATGCGTACGAAACAATCAGAGGCTCTGTAAATTGTGAAAGCATGTTATTAGTTTCCAGATTGTAAATATATTTTTTACTGGCATATGGCGGAAGAATTGGAATTTCTATGGGATTTTGTGAGTTATTCTTTAATCTGCCATTTCCGGAAAATGTCATCTTCTCACCAATTATTGAGGTTGAACCTGTATTTAATAAATCTACTTTCATTTTTATCGGGAATAGAGCATAGGCAGTATCAGGAAGATCGACTTTAAGTTCGGAACTGTTAATCGGTTTGGGCAGGTCACTCGAAAAAGAAACATAAACTGTTTTTTCGTTTTGTTTACCTTCCTGCTTATATGCTCCCGCAGGATAAGGCTGTTTTGAAAATAGACCTCTTTGGATGAATGTGATGTGATTAAAATCCAGTTTATTAAAATAATCTAATCCTCCGGAAGTAGAACCCCAGGTTGGATCTATCTGTACCCAGCCAAGATTCTCATCCCAATATTCCGGCCAAGCGTGCAAAACATCGTTGTTGTAAAGATTCAAAGATAGCGGTCTTAGCCTTTCATTTTGGGTGTAAGCATAACCTTGAATTTCGCGAGCGGGAATCTTGGCGGCTCTAGCTATAGCAATAAACAAATCTGTAAATTCCATGCAGACTGCGTCTTTGGGTTTATTATATGCAGACACTGCCCCTTTTCTTTCAACTTTGAGTGTTTTTAATCTTTCGGTGTTATAGCTTAGATAATTAGCGACAAATTCATAAATTTTATCCGCTGTTTTTAGTTCGTTTGCTTTTTCGCCAATAATTGGATCATCTGTTTCCCAATACTGCTGTGGCTGGGTGTATTTTTCCCGCTGGGCACTATCTAATTTTTGAATAATTTTGCGAAATGGTTTTGAAAATACCTCAACTTTCCCTTCTACGGATATATTTATTTTTTGTTTTGGGCTTAGCTTATATTTAGCTAAAAAATTACCGTCCTCATCTACGTAGACATCCAGCGGCTTTGGTTCAATACTTCCTAGAACAATTTTTTGATAATTATTATCCGGGGGGATGCTGATTTCTGATATTTGGCTGGTTAGGCTTGGGTTTTGTAAAAAGTAGTTCAATTTAAAAGAAAATACCTGTTTGTCACCAAAAGACATGGAGATACCGGAGGTAAACAGCTGGTCTTTATTAAAGTTGAATTCCTGGCCTTTGGTATTTTGTTCAAATGTTAAAGGTTTGGGAATTGCAAATGCAACCGGGCCAAAAGTTTTGGGGACTGTTACTTTTGCCTCGTAAGAATTGGTATCTTGGGATTTGGCAACTTTTGGAATTGATATTTCCCAAATTTGACCGGATTTACTGGCCAATTCCGTGGTTGTGTATGCAAGATGTAAGGAAAGTTTTTTTCCGACACCTATGACTCTTTGTTTGAATTTGACATTTATATTGGTAATGTTATTTTCAAATTTTACTTCGGTTTCCAGGTCTCCGGTATCGTCACTTGCTTTAACATCGCTTACTTTGGTAGAACCAATTTTAAGTTCGAATTTGTCCGCATAGGAATTAGGGGTTTTATTTTCTAAAGTAATGTCCTGGGTAACTGTTGCAAGACCGTTTTTGTCAATTTGGTATGCAACTTTATAATCTATTTTGAATTCACCTTCGGCTGACACTTCGCGGGTGAATAGTGAATAGCCGATAGTGAATAGAAATAATATAAATATAAAAAGGCGGGCTAGAAAACGCATTAGTACTAGTATCCAGTATTAAGTATTATGTATCAAGCTTTGAGATACTTTTTTAGAAATTTGCCTGTGTATGAAGTGGGGTGATTGATAATTTGCGTCGGCGTACCTTCGGCAACTATTTTGCCTCCCCCATCTCCGCCTTCGGGACCCAGGTCTATTATCCAATCACCATTGGCAATCACATCTAAATTATGCTCGATAATAATTACAGTATTACCTGTGGCAACCAGTCTTTTTAGGATGACAAGAAGCCTTTCGATGTCGGCAAAATGAAGACCAGTAGTCGGTTCGTCTAAAATATATACCGTTTTGCCTGTCGAACGCTTGCTAAGTTCTGTTGCAAGTTTGACACGTTGCGCCTCTCCACCGGACAGGGTTGGCGCCGGTTGCCCAAGTTTAATATAGCCCAAACCTACATCATTTATGGTTTCGAATTTGACCTTTATTTGTGGAATATTTTCAAAAAACTTTGAAGCATGCTCTACTGTCATATTCAGTACATCTGCAATATTTTTTCCTTTGTAGTGAACCTCGAGTGCCTCTTCGTTATAGCGCTTACCAAAACAGACTTCGCAATCTACGTAAACGTCCGGCAAAAATTGCATTTCAATCTTAACCTGACCGTCTCCTTCGCAAGCCTCACATCTTCCTCCTTTTACGTTAAAAGAAAAGCGCCCAGGGGAGTATCCGCGGACTCTGGCATCTAATGTTTTGGAAAATAATTCGCGAATATGAGTAAAAGCGCCTGTGTAAGTTGCAGGGTTAGATCTGGGAGTCCTACCAATTGGTGATTGGTCTATGAGGATTACTTTGTCCACATTGTCGGCGCCGCCGATCCTGGTATGGGCACCTGGTTTGCCTTTTGAATCGTAAATTTCATGGGAGAGGGCTTTATATAAGATGTCGTGGACAAGGGTTGATTTTCCTGAGCCGGAAACACCTGTTATACAGATAAATTTTTTTAGAGGAAAAGT
>CAYHKI010000123.1:0-2951 GCA_964357165.1 uncultured Gammaproteobacteria bacterium
GGGGTGACATTTCTAAATGGCAGAGGGGTGACATTTTCATCTGGCGTTGACAGTGGTAGATGTTTTATCTATTTACTTTAGATATGGCTTCCATGAAGGCCACATAGAGCGGATGTGGGTGAAGGGGGCGGGATTTAAGTTCGGGGTGGAATTGAACTCCCAGGAAAAATGGATGGTCTTTTAACTCTAATGCTTCGACAAGATATCCGTCTTTGGTTGTTGCAGAGATTATCATGCCGTGTTTTTCAAATTCATCACGATATTTATTGTTAAATTCGTAGCGATGCCTGTGACGGTCGGACCCAATCATTGATTTATATGCTTTTTCAAACTTAGTCCCCTTTTTAGTTTTCCATTCCCAAGATCCTAAGCGTTGGGTTCCTCCAAGTTTGTAATATTTAACCAAATCTTTTTGCGAGGCCATAACGTCGACTATCGGATTTTTAGTTTTTGGGTTAATTTCTGTAGTGTTGGCGTCTGTTAATTTTAGAACGTTTCTAGCAAATTCGATCGCTGCCTGCTGCATGCCGTAGCACAGTCCTAAATAGGGTACATTATTTTCGCGTGCGTATTTGATTGATTTTATAATACCCTCAACAGCACGAGAGCCATAACCACCGGGAACGACAATTCCATCAAAACCTTTGAGGATGTCTGTTCCTTCTTTTTCAATTTGAGTGGAATCTATCCAGGTTATTTTAGGTTTAATGTCGAACATGGCTGCAGCGTGCTTGATTGATTCAATGACAGAAAGATAAGCGTCGGAAAGAGTAAAATCACCTGTTGAAAAATATTTTCCCACCATGACAATTTTAGCTGTTTTTGAAGCCGTTAGAGCACGGTTGACCATCATTTTCCACTGGGCAAGATCGCTTGTTCTCGGTTTCATTTTCAATTTCTTTAAAATTTTATCGGAAAGCTGTTGATTTTCGTAATTTAGGGGAACTTGATAAATATTTTCGACATCTGGTGCGGAGATTATGTCTTCAATTCGAAGCCCACAAGTGATAGCAATTTTTTCTTTGCGCTTTTCGTCGACTGCCTCGAGGGATCTGGCAAGCACAAAATCGGCAATAACACCAGATGATGCTAGTTGTTGAATGGACATTTGGGCTGGTTTTGATTTCATTTCTCCGAGTGATGATGGCACCGGTAAATAAGTAACGTGGATATGTAAAACGTCATTTGGATGTTTGAGTTTTAATAGACGATTGGCCTCTAGAAATAACAAATTTTGATATTCCCCTACTGTGCCACCAACTTCAAATAATACAATTTCTGCACGGTTTACTTTGGCACAGTTTTTGATTCTTTTGATGATTTCTTCGGGTGGATGCTGAAAAAACTCGACTGTTTTGCCTTCGTACCCTAATGCGCGTTCTCGGTCGATAATTGATTTAAAAATCTGCCCCGTTGTCATGTAGTTTGTTGAATTAAGGTTTTGTTCAAGAAATCTTTCATAGTTTCCTAGATCCTGATCGCACTCCATACCATCTTCAAGAATAAATACTTCCCCGTGTTCGATTGGATTTAGGGTACCTGCATCAATATTCAGATACGGATCTGCTTTAATGATTGTTACTTTGAAGCCGCGTGATTTTAAAAGAAGACCAATTGAAGATGTAGCAACGCCTTTGCCGATTCCGGAAATGACTCCACCTGAAACAAATATGTATTTTGTATTCATTTTGTTTTTTTAGCCTTTAAAAAATCCCCCTTCGCAATGCTACGGGGGACTGCCGCACCCGCATGGGGTGCCCGTTAGGATTATCTCAAAACTAGACTTGCCCTGTCAATTAGATATTTGCGACTTTTTGATAATATTTTTTGAGAATAGTATTTTGTGTATTTCTTGGATGAAAAAACAGTTGGGTATCCCCTATTGATTCTGTCGTCACTTTTGATTTCATGTATAAAGTTTGGATATTTTTTAGAATATTTTCTAATAAAATAGGAATACTAATATCGAAACGTTTTGATTTTGATACTCCCCTTTTTTGTGGATTCCAGTTTGGAAGAAATATTTTAACCCAATTATTTGTATTAATAAATTTTATATAACTATTTTTGTTATCCCATAGTAATATCATCTGGCAGATTTCGTGGGCTGAGTATAAATTTTGGTCTTTGATTTTTAAGTCAGATTCATCAATAAATATATTTAGGCATGCTTTATTGTTAATATTTTTACCCTTAGGGCTTCTTTTATAAGGAAATAGAAGGATATTCGCAATAAATCGTGTTGTCCAAAGTGTTTTTTTTTGGCAAATTATAAATAAATCAATATCGTCGTATTTTGTACAATTATTCATAGCTAGTGCCCCGGTTATGCAAACACACTTGATAGTTGGCACAAAGTGAAGAATTTTAGCGTAAAAATGTGCTTTATTAAGCTTTTCTTGTGAATACTTTTCTCTTTTAGCCCGAAGTTGCACTAAACTTGACTTATTTTTTAAATATAAATATTTTGCATTTGAACTTATGAATTTTTTATTAATCAATATGCGTATTGTATTTTCTACTGATTTTATTTTTGATTTGTTTTCAATTAAATATTTAAATACTTCTTTACTTCTCAGAGGATAATTAAATATGTCGTGATAGATAATAGTTGCTAATACAGCTTTTTGTAGCGTCATTATGAAACTTAATATGTCTTTTGAGGCAGGCTAAGGGTTTGTTTTATATTTAGACATTATTTGCGTAATATTACTAGCAGTGGTTTGCAAGG
The DNA here is from genome assembly GCA_964357165.1 of uncultured Gammaproteobacteria bacterium. Classification (GTDB taxonomy): domain Bacteria; phylum Patescibacteriota; class Microgenomatia; order Curtissbacterales; family GWA2-41-24; genus CAYHKI01. The sequence goes on from CAYHKI010000123.1 coordinate 2,732, forward strand.
CACTTTTGGCATCAGTTCCTGCAAGGTTTGCATTTATTGCATCCTCATATGCTTTGATAATTTGATCATTAAGCGAGAAAAAAAGATCAACACAATACTCGTTCTTCCAGAAGCTGATGACAAATTTATTGTTCCTGCTGCAGCTGCTTGCCATACTGGGATTAAGCTTGGTCGCGGCCGCGCCTTACAGGGCGGCGCGTTTGACCACCTTCTTGCATCC
>CAYHKI010000124.1:0-2949 GCA_964357165.1 uncultured Gammaproteobacteria bacterium
GAAAGGATTTTATAGTGTCCTTGCCCCGCCCTCCCATGCGCGGACACAAATATTCTCCCTTGAATTATAACCTAAAAGGGAAAGAAAATGAAGTATTTATCTTAAATATCTGACTATTTTATTCGTAATTTTCGTGGTCTTATTTTCTTTTGGCTCGAATGAAAAGAAAGTACGGTTCTCTTTTGTCTATTGTCAATTTTGTAACTAGCCTCGGTATACCAAAACTTCTGAGTTGCTTGATCGTATAGGTATAAGAGTTTCTATCCAAAATTCTAAAAATTTCTTTAAGGTTGTTATCAGGATTTGAACTCTTACCATGATAGTGAAGATATATTTCTTTGACATTCCTCAACTTGCCTTCTATTTCCTTCATTACCAGGGTTTCTGATCCTTCAATATTAAGTTTCAATAAATCTACACTCCGATTTAAGTGTCTAGATAGAGTTACCGCTTTTACCCTAACCTTGCGAAACTTATCTTTGACAAACCAAGTTTTAAGTAATGAATCTCCCCAGGACCAAGTATTTTTAGTATTTATATAAAAATCTATTTCGCCTTCTCTATTCGAAACTGCCGCATTTACTAACTCAATGTTATCTAAATTGTTTTGCTCTACGTTCTTTTCCAAAATTTTAAAAGTTTCGGGATTCGGTTCAAATCCTATTATCTTTGACTTTGGATATTGTTTTTTAAAAGATAGAATGCTCATCCCGACATGGCTGCCGCAATCAACAATAAATGGATTCTCTTTTTTACTTTTGAATTTATATCCTCCAAAAAGATATATGCCCAGGTAAAGAAGAATAAACTCTTGAAGGTTTTTAAATGAAAATTTAAACTTTCCTATCTTAATAGTTCTTATTAGAAATCGCATTGATATTGGTCAATTAACTAAGTTGCTTAACAAGTCCTCGCTGCCCAACATCCCTGTATTTTCGTTTTTAATCGCACAATATTTTTCTCTTGGTTAAATCTAAAATATTATTTCAAGGTTATTAATCCAAAAGCGTTCTTTTGTTAAATCTCGGGTCTTCCTTGATTCTGCTTCCAGGCAAGCAATATTGTTGTCTGAAAGCAAAAACTTTTCTAATCTTGGAAGGAATCTCCCATAAGCGGTATTGCAAAGGTTCGGTTAACCCAGTAATAAATTCGGAGCTGCCACCGATTGGATAGGTATCGATATAATACCTGGTTGCTTCTCCTGTCTTGCTCCGCCGATATTCGTTCATATCAGGCGTAACAATTGTCGAGCCATTTTTTATTTTATCAAGAAATTGTTGAATTCCTATTTGTTCGCCAGGAACGACAGAATCCGTAGTTGAATTAAATGGAAGAATGAATCGTGTTCGATTACATCCGTGATAGTCAAAACCCAAAACCGGAGGAATGTCTCTTAATTGAGAGTCTTCCGTTGCAAGAGGCTTGTCTTCATGAGCAACTTTTCCCTTCTTTAGAAGTCCCTCATGGGGAGCTGACATAAAATGAAGAAAAGGTACTTCTACAAAAAATCCGGCTTTTTGATGAAATTCTCTTATGCGCCGGTTGCACTCTTCAGAATTAAACTCCGGGTGATTGTAAACTACCAAGAGTCCGCTATTTGCCATTTGTACCACCTCTTCTTCAAATAGATAAAGCGACCTGCCAACTTCTTCTCTTCTTCGGTAGTGATCAAGTATTTTTTTGAAGACCATTGGATCGTGGTGGATTAAGTTAAAGTGCGCAATTTCCAATTGGTCACCCGGAACAGAAACTGCTACATTTGCTTCAAACGCAAATAAGGGAATCACTCCTTTGGAATCTGATAATCTTTGTGCAATATCCCAAAGCGCTTCAGGAGTCATGTTTCCTCTTCGGATACTTGCTACTGATTGTTGTTCAGCTTGCGACAATCGGGGGTTGGTATAAAGAGCGAAAAAGTCGTGAACCGTAAAAACAACCGTATCGCCCGGTTGGAATGGTTCAATTAGTTTTTGAGTTCGTTTTTCCGGATTTATTCCTCCCGTGAGATGAATGTGGTGATAGACTTTTCCGCTGGGGTAGACAAGCCTCTCTTTAATTGGAGCTACTTCTTGATGTTCCTCGTTTTGTTCAGCACTAATTTCCATTGTTGTTATATTTTACTTAAACGGAAGAAGAAAATAAAGCTGAATTTTAGAGCAATCCTATAGTGAAATATTTGACGCCTGGGTGTATAATTCCGGTTATGAGTAAAGGAATTGAAAATGAGCGTTCGGGAACCGGTAGGTTAACTCGAAGAGATTTTCTTAAAGTTATACCATTTATAACAGGAAGCACCCTATTAGCAGCGTGTGGTACGTCGGAGCAAAGTATCACTACTGATGCAGGCAAAAGCAAACCTGGACAGGATTTCGGTGTAACTATTGAAACAGCTCCTGGCAGAACCAGGGTTGAGTTGTTTACCAGCGAGGCATATTTCCTCGACAAAAAACAAGAACAAGTCACCAGTGGTATTAGCGATTTTATCAATTCAGGTGAACACAATGTGACTGAGGTTCAGACATCTTATACTGATGGGTTCCTTACCGCGGGACGAGCTAGTTACTCCCCTGATACCCAAGGTAGAGGAAGCAATCTTAGAGTAACATTCATTCAAAGTTCACAACATTTTTTAGACAAAAAAGATGGGGAGGTAAAAAAAATGTTAGCAACTGCACTTGAAGACGCGCAAAACGTTCACAAGGTTAATACGATATTCCAGCAGGGTTTTTTGGTGTCGGCTGAAGTTTGGTATTACCAACCTTAATTTTCTTAAACTTCAATCCCCAATTTCTTAGATATATTCTCCGCTTGACTAAGTTGCCCTAAAATTGCTATATTAATTGTGGAACCAGCTTTAAACAGATTGTTTTTTTAATGGGGCACTCGTCAGTAAAGAGCAATCTGAACTGGTTCCACGAGTGTCCCATTTTAAATTTATAAATGTTCTTT
>CAYHKI010000125.1:0-2947 GCA_964357165.1 uncultured Gammaproteobacteria bacterium
GCGATTGATTTTTCTCTTCTTCCAGAGTAAACAAGCGGGCTCTTAAAATTTCCATGGCAATTTCGCGGTTTTGGGCCTGACTTCGTTCTGTTTGAGCTTTGACAATAATGCCGGTTGGTATATGTTTGATTCTAACGGCAGTAGAAACCTTATTTACATTTTGTCCGCCATGTCCGCCAGCACGAAATGCTTCAAATTCTATGTCTTGGGGGCTTATCTGGACCTCAGTTGCAGCTACTTCCGGCAAAACTGAAACTGTTGCAGTAGATGTATGAATTCGCCCTGATGATTCGGTTTGCGGCACACGTTGTACTCGGTGAACGCCGGATTCCCATTTTAATTTGTCATAAATATTTTTACCGGTAATTTTGGCTGTAACTTCTTTAATATTGCCTATTCCGCCTTCATTTCTGTCCAATTCTTCGATTTTCCAGTTTTGAATTGAGGCATAGCGATTATACATTCGGTAAAGATCGGAAGCAAAGAGTCCAGCCTCGTCTCCGCCTGCTGCAGAACGGACTTCTAGAATAATAGAATTGGCGTCTATTGGTGTTTGGCTGTTTTGGGCTACGGTAGGGTTGAGAGCATTTTCTAGAGAAGATTTTTCTTCTTCTAATTTTGTAATCTCATCCTTTACAAGGTCTGCCATAGAAGGATCCGAGGACGCCATATTTTTGGCTTCTTCAATTTTTTGTTCAAGATTTGCGATTTGCAGTTTTAAATAGTCACTCATAAGTTTAAGGTATCACTTCTCTTTATTCAGTGTAAACAAATGTATCAAAAGTATCAAAGCTGTGGTGAATCTAAGAGGAGGCTTGTTTTTTGACTAAATCAAACATTGCCTTTAGAGATTCTGGACGAATTCGTTCTTCTTTTTCTATGACCTTTTTGACGATTTGTTCTTTGTGGGTTTTGGCAACTTGTTGTCTCTTTTGGAATTTTTCTACTCGTCCCAAGGTATCAACATATTTCATCTCGCCTGTATAAAAAGGGTGACACTTGCTACAAATTTCCACGCGAATTTCCGGTACAGTTGCGCCGGTTGTCATCGTATTTCCACAAATACAACTTATTTTACAATCGTCGAAGTATTGTGGATGAATTCCTGTTTTCATTGCCTGGGTATTTTAGCAAAATATGTCTTTCTTTACAATTAGTGGTGATTATTTGGCAGTGGGTGCGTCTTTCTATGATATTCGGCTAAAATTATGCCGGCAAGAATTAAAATTGAGCCAACTATCAAAATCGGATTAAATTTTTCATGGAGTAGGATGATCGAAAAAATAATTCCGAAAAGAGGAAGAAGGTAGAATACAAAAGAAGCTTCGCTGGCTGGAAGCGATGCCAAGCCTTTTTGCCAAAGACTGTAACCAATAAAAGAAGCAAAAAATATGCCATATAAAAGCCCCAATAAACCACTTATACTGATCTGGCTAAACCAAGCGGAATTTGTAAAAAGTTCTGAGGCAGCAACGGGGGAAAAGATTACTGCTCCAATTGCCATTGTGTAAAAAGAAACGACTAAAGGATCGTATTTTATTAAAATCTTCTTGGCATAAAATTCGTGACCTACCCAGGTAAGTGAGCTGGCTACAAGAGCAATATTTCCAAGTGTCGATAGTAAACTTAATTGGATTGCAGGTATGCCTACTATGATAATAGTACCAATAAACGAAAGAGAGGCGCCAAGTATTAGTTTTAGAGAAAATTTTTCTTTAAGAATAAAGTGTGCAAATGCTAGAGTAAAGACAGGTGCTGTTGCTAAAATAACGGAAGCATTTATGGCTTGGGTATGTTCCAGGCCGAAAAAGAAAAAAGCTAAGTTTAAGTTTGTTCCCAAAAATGCTGCTAAAAAAATATTTCTCCAATCGGATTTTTCGATTTTTAATTTTTTATAAACAAAAGGCAAGAGAAGAATGGACGCAAAACTCATTCTTAAAAATATTAATGAAAAAATAGGGATTTCTCGAAGCGTTATTTTCATGATTGGTACGACAGCACCCCAAAGGATTGCGGCAGTAATTAGGTAGATAAAGGCAGGTTTAGGCGTACGCATAACATTTTATTTTAGGGTCCTGTCACGACATTCCCTCCCGTTCACGGTGAAACCGTTCAGGGTGAACCCGCCAGTGCTCGAACAAGATTTAACTGAGTGTTAACAGTTAATCGTTCGTTGATCTGTGCGCTGTCGAGAGCCCTTCCTGTCGTGCCACCCCAAAATCCTTAAATTTATATTAGTAAGTCGACGATACGGTCCAGGCCGAAAGAGAAGCCGACAGCGGGAACCTGCCTGCTCGCCTCGCTTCGCGGGCGAAGCTGGCCGGCGGGCATGTTAGTTTTTTCTTTTAAAAACATACCTATTAAGTTGTCGTACCTGCCGCCGGAACCAATTGTTAGATCCTTGGTGTCTTGCGTTGGTTTCATTTCAAAAATCGCACCGGTATAGTAATCGAGTCCTCGAGCGAGTGTTGGGTCAAACTTAAAATCTTTGTTTTCGTTTAAGCCGTAATCTTTTCTTAAAAAGTTGATAATGTTTGCAAGGTCTTTTGAAGGTTTTGAATTGTTAATTTTGTATAAGTGATTTTCAATATCGTCTGCGGCTAAACCTTTTTCCAGGAGTTCCTTTTTGATACCTTCCTCGCCAATTTTGTGAATTTTATCTATGGCTCTTATAACTTCTATTGGTGTATCGCTGAAGTTTTTACGGTCGTTTAAAAGCATGATGGCGTTTTTTAGACCAATACTTTTGATTGAACGGATTGCGGTTGCGATTACCTTGGCATCTTCTTCCAGATTAGCTGATCCAACAGTATCAAAATCGAATTGGGTAAACTCACGGTATCTACCGTGCTGCGGATTTTCACCTCTAAAAACCTGTCCAATCTGGTATCTGGAAAATGTTGGATTAAGCAAGTTTTGGTTGGTAGCAATAAAGCGGGCGAGGGGA
>CAYHKI010000126.1:0-2934 GCA_964357165.1 uncultured Gammaproteobacteria bacterium
TATCCACAAGCACTGACAGTTATTAATCGCGAACTTAACGATAACTTCATGGCCCAAAGCGGAGAGGTTTTATGGTTGGAAAATGGCAAAAACGACATTTTCATAACATCCACGCCTCAAGAAGCAGATATTACCCTAGACGGCAAGTTTAAGGGCAAAACCCCGCTCATAATCTCAGATGCCACTTCAGGTGAGCATAAAGTAACTATTACAAAAACAGGCTATATAGAGCGTGAATTTTCTGTTAAGTCATCTGCCAAATACCAACTTGTTGCAGACGTAACCTTAGCTTCGGAAATTGCCAAGGATATTAAAAATATAAATCAAGATCAAACACCTCAGGCAAAAAAACTGGAAATTTTAAAAACTCCCCAAGGTTATTTAAAAGTTCGCAAGGAACCATCGCTCGACTCCACTGAAGTCGGCCGTGTCAACTCCGGTGATCAATTGGAAATAATCCAGGAAACCGAAGATTGGGTAAAAATTAGCTTCGAAGGTAAACTTGGCTGGATATCGGCAAAATACACAAAGAAAATTTAAACGAGATACTTTATACTAAATATAGATTAAATGGTTATCAAATCACTAATTAAATTAATTGACGAAGCAATCATCCCAGCAATTGTCTTAATTTTAGCCAAAATGATTGGAATTTTAGCCTCCAGTTATTTTTTCAACCTGAATTTCGAAATAAAGAGCGGCGGATTTCTATATTTTTTACCATCAATCAAATTTTTGACCATCAAAGATTATATTTTGGCCGAAAACTACTCAAACATTACTATGGTTATGGCAGCTGCTCTTGGAACTTTATTGGTCCTAATCCGTTTGCATTTCTTACACGAAAGCCATATTCATCCAAAACTTCAGATTAAACTAGCATCCTTAAGCCTTGAGAAAATCATTTCACCCAGTTATCACCTTTATCACAAGGCTACCATCTGGTTGATATTTCTCTGGCTCACGACAGCTTTTCTGGTAGTTTCCACAATTTTTAAAATTACCTATCTACCGATATCTATTACGGCTGTGATAGCAGCTCTCAACCTTACTTGGATCACTCTATTGGATATTGAAAAGGAAATAGACATCGCGAAAGGAAGTATATGACTAATTTTAAATTTACAATTTATAATTTTAAATCAATTTTCAATGAGCAAATTTTAAAACCTGCCCTGCCGGCAGGCGGGTTTAAACATTTTAATTTCAATTCAAATTTAAAACTTAAAATTAAAAATTATTATTCATGAAACATCACGTATTAACTATCGCCTTAAATTTCTCAGCAGCAGCACTTCTTCTTGCTCTTATCGCCACTCCTATTTATTTTGCCAAGAACTTTGTTCAGGTAGCCGGTGTTAAATCAGAATCTCAATATTTACTGGTTTCCCAAATAGATAAATTTCCCGGTATGACTTTTAGCCAATCACAAAATACCTACACAATCACCTTTACCAAGCAGGCGCCTTCTCAAGCATATTTGGCACCCATCATCATCAATAATCCGACGAATGACACCAAAACGTACACAATCAACAATCAATCCACCCAAAACAAGCTCTTCTTTGGAGAAAATTTAAACGATCAACAAATAACAATAAATGTTCCGTCACAATCATCAACCCCAGTCAGCCTTCTGTCCCAATCCAAAGCAGACACTCAATTGATAACCTTCCAAATTCAGGCAAATTAAACTGATTTCCAGCTTCTTAACAAAAAAGAATGCACTAAAAGTACTTGTAAGCTTGTTAATTTTGGCGCATATTGTTTATTTTTCTATTAGTTTTTATGCACTTTATAAAATAGTTCATCCTAAGCCAAAACCGTTAATAGTAAGTCCAGTCGAAATAAGCCAGCAATACGAAGATATTTCATTCAAAAGCCAGAAAGGTAACATTAAAATCTCTGGCTGGCTTTTTAGGGCAAATTCACATGATAAGCAAAGCTTTTCTATGAATAAGCCAAGCTTTTCTGCGAATAAAACAATTATTTTGGTCTCAGGTAGCGATCAGAATAGGATTGACCCAGGATACGGGACGGTTAACGTTGCCAAAGATCTTCTCAAAAAAGGCTACAATGTATTAATTTTTGACTTTAGAGGCAGGGGAAATTCAGATTATGCAATCCACACAATTGGCTACTTTGAAAAGTACGATTTGGCAGCAGCTTACGATTATCTTGTGGATAGGGGTTATAATCCTCACAAAATCGGTATTCTTTCAATATCATTAGGTGCAAGGGGCCACCATTTTCGCACTTCCCTTAATGCCGGACATCGGAGGAGTTGTCATAGATTCCCCCTATTCTGACGTCCATACACTTATCACAAGAGAGCTTCCGTCAAGGTCAGGATTACCAAAGCAATTTTCCTGGGGAATTAGTTTTTGGGCCAAAGTATTATATAAAGTTAGCTTCGATGACATGGTTCCAAAAAATGTCATTGCTGCGTATCCCGACAAAAAATTTCTATTCATTTACGGCACAAAAGATAATCTCTTTCCTATTGATGATACTCTTGATTTACTTAAAGTAAGTCCCAAAAGCGAACTTTGGCTGGTTCCCGAAGCGGGCCATGTCAAAGGTTACCAGACAAATCCCCAAGCTTATATCAATAAAGTAACAACCTATTTTGAAGATCAGCTTAAGTGATATTATTAAATTATGAATCCAGACAGCCTGCCTCAAATAAAAGATGCAAACTTAAAGCAGAATTCTTCGACCAGTCCAATTACAGGGCAAAATCAGTCGCCCCCAAAACCCGACCCACGTTTTCCGACTCTCGACGCCCAGCCCAAGCCCCAAAACACCCCTCCGGACAATAAAAATCAAGGCTAATCATATTTTTCGCTGTGCTATAATTTTTCTTAGATTTAGGTATTGAATCTATATATCAAATTTGATATAATCAAATGGATTTTGAAATAATCTTTTACA
>CAYHKI010000127.1:0-2912 GCA_964357165.1 uncultured Gammaproteobacteria bacterium
AATTCTCTTTGAGCAGCTTTTCCAAGCTCTCTGATTTCCCAAATCGGCGACGCCAAGCATTTGGTAATAACATATTCGAATGCCTGCCCGACGCCAAAAAATCCAACATTAGTTAGAGTTCCTGCAGGTAAATATGCTCGCAGTACATCAAAAGCTTTGGCATTTATTGTTTCGCGATACGCCCTATCCGTTTGGTCTTTTTCCTGAACAAACTTTTTTCGCAATATTTTAGAAAGAGGCTCCAAAGAATCCGAATAACGGGAAAAAAGCATATTCATAAGTCGTTTGTATTCCGCACCATATGTAGATTTGGCTAAATCCGGATCTATAAAACATTGCCATTTACCTCCGATTTTTGTGTTAAAAGCAACGTAACGAGTCGATTTTTCCAAGGGCGCAAAACCAATCCTAAAATCTTCTAAAGTTTTTGTGGCAATTTGTGAAACACCTTCAAAAAACAAATGCGCCCCAGCCATCTGGGCAATCGAATCATCACCATATGCAGCCAGCCATCTGGCAAAAAAATCACGGGCTCGCCTACTGTTTACAACTGCCTCCCAACCTCCGTGTGTGTGCAAATAATCAACAAAAGAAGTAAGTTCCGTCTTCATAACATCGGCCTCCTTCATTTCTTTTTTAGAAGTCGAGTCTAAATCAGGTTCCAAAATCGGCTTAATATACTCGTCAAAGAATAATCTCCTGACACCTTTTGTAGATCTGGAATAACGAGATGCCAGCGCCCCCAAAATCTCACTCGGTAAATATTTCGCCGCAAAAACATTTTTATCCAGATTCGTAAAAAACGGAGAAATAAAATATGCTTCTTCCTTTGTAAATTTCTCAACGTCAAGATTAGTCACCATCTGTTACCCCTGTCACAAACATCTTGAGCAGTGGAAGGGAAGCTGGTACTGACACTACGAAGTAGAAGAATACCAGAGAGTTCCCGCCATTGCGAAAGATAAGTTTTGTAGAAAAAGCGCACTGGGGCGTCTTTTCTTCGTCTATTCTTTGGACGAGCAAAGAATGGACATAAAAATAAAATAGCTGACGGAGCTCTAAAGAAAAAATGTGCGACAAAAAACATATTCATACAATTTTTTTCTTTTTCAGAATTTCCAAAACATTTGCGTGAACCTTATCTGGCGATAACAATTCACCATTTTTTGTACAATCAATAGTTTGCCAATACGCTCTTGCCTTGGCAATTCTACTGTAAACACTAAATGCGTGATCTAAATGCTTCTTTTCTTTCTCGTGTATATCTAGTTTTTTGCGTGTACTCATCAGTTTCCTGGAAACCTCAACCGGAACATTTAAATAAATTACCAAATCTTCTCTCGGGATTTTGTTTTCCCCGTACTCCAAATTTTCCAACCATTTAATAAATTTGTTTTGATCACTCAAACTATCCATTTTGCCGGCCTGATGCCCAATATTAGATGCCACATATCTGTCACAAACAACCAGTTTCCCCTCAATGAGCCATTTTCGAATTTCCAAAGACGCCGAAAACCTGTCACCTGCATAAAGCATAGATGCCAAGTATGAATCGAGCTTTCCAAAGTCCCCATTCAAATACCTGCGCACCATTTTACCCCACAAAGAATCAGTATATCTTGGAAAAGAAATATGTTTGTAGGCAATTTTATTTTTTACTAAATAGGAAACTAAGAGTTTTGCCTGCGTAGTTTTACCAGACCCATCCGACCCTTCAAATACAATAAACTTGCCGCTCGAAGCCTCGGCGAAGTGTGGTTTACCTTTTTGCATTTTTTTCCGCTTTATACGCAACGGCGTCACGCGAACCATGATATCTTCCCGTCTCGGTATAGAGTTTGCTAACCGGGAACGCCAATTTTTCAAACGTAAACGCACAGATTGCCATACCGCAATAAAGAATCGCCGGTTTTGGTCCAAGGTTTCCGAGCTCCAGAACCGGCGCGCCATTCCAACCGGGGTCAAAACGTGCAGCCGTTGAATGAACTAAAATTCCTAGTCTTGCAAGCGAACTTTTCCCCTCTAACCTTCCAATAATGTTATTTGGCAACTTTAAAACCTCGGCAGTGGAGGCAATTGCAAATGCGCCTGGCTCCAGAATAAATGGATCACCATCAGCAAGGTTAACTTCCTCCATGGCATCTAGTGGCAAACCCTTTTTGGTATCAACAAACCTGTAAGTTCCAGCCCTAAATAGCTTGATTTTAGTTCCCAAATGAAAATCCATTGAAACCTGGGCAATACACTTTTTCCAATCACGTCCAAGCGGAGTAACTTTAATAATTTCTTTTTGGATATAATCTTCAATAACCCAATCCGGTAAAATTCCGGATATATTCAGAGTTTCAGATTTTTTTGGAGATCGGACTTTCACCAAATGACTAATCTTCACAATCTTTTTTACTTTTTTGGCTTTTGCTTGCCCTGATCGTTTGCGAAGGGATATCTTTGCAACCTTTGCAATCTTTTCCTTCTTCATTTTTTCCCCGTCGACCCAAAACCACCACGAGTTGGATTCCTCATCGTTTTGACTACCTTAATTTTTGCTTTTATATAACTCATGATAACCATTTGGCCTATTCGCTCGCCCCTCTTTATAGTCACTTTTTTATTTGTGAAGTTTAAAAGTGCCATTTGATATTCATCTTCATCTCCGGAAAAATCCTCGTCACCAATTCCAATGCCGTTAGCAAGCATCACCCCATGCTTATACATAGAACTTCTGGCCGCTAGGACAATAAAACAACCTTTAGGCGGCTCAACGGCCACGTTTGTCGGCGCTAAAACAACTTCATGAGGTTTTATAGAAACGGTCTTTCTAAGATATAAATCAAAAGCGGCAGCACCACTGCTTTTATATTCAGGAACCGGCAAGCTTTTATCAAAAAGCTTTATCTTTAAAGTCTTAACTT
>CAYHKI010000128.1:0-2876 GCA_964357165.1 uncultured Gammaproteobacteria bacterium
GCCCATTGTTTCCAATTTAGACCTTTATAAAACTATCAAGGCGTTGAACTTGGTTAATGTAAAGGAATTGGACGAACTATATAAGGTTGCCGAGGACAGAAAAGTAGATTTGGGGCAAGTTATTGTCGAGCATGATCTTTTGACTGATGAAAATTTGGGGAAGCTAGTTGCGGATTATCTAAAACTTCCTTTTGTTGTACTTTCCAAGGTTAAAATTGACGAATCGGTTCTAAGGTCGATACCTCTTTCCATTGCACGCGAAAAAAGAATTGTTGCTTTTGAGATAACCCCAACAGAAGCTAAAATAGCCACGACTAATCCCACTCAGACAGATTTATTAAAAATGATTGCCCAAAAAATTAATCTTCCGATAAAGGTTTATTATGCTACGAGCCGTGATATAGAAATAGCCCTTTCACTTTATAAGCAAAAATTAAAATCAAAATTAGACGAATTATTGTTGGAAAAGACAGATAGTCATCAAAAAGCGCTGGATATACCGGTAGACCTGATAGTAAACAGTCTTATAGATTATGCATATGACCAGAAAGCCTCGGATATCCATATTGAACCTGAGGATGATTTTTCGCTGGTGAGGTTTCGTATTGACGGAGTTTTGACGGATATATTTAAGTTGCCAAAAAGTATTCATGATCAAGTAATTTCCAGAATTAAAGTTGAATCTAGGCTTAGAACAGATGAGCATTTGAGCGCACAGGACGGCAAAATGAAAGTTAAGCTGACTGAGGAAGAAGTAGATATTAGGGTTTCTGTTGTGCCGGTTGTTGGGGGAGAGAAAACTGTGTTGAGACTGCTGACTGCGCACAATAGGCAGTTTGGTTTAACGGATTTGGGTTTTGGCTCAGGGGACTTAGAAAAAGTCAGAAATGCGTTTCAAAAACCTTACGGAATGGTGATTTCGACAGGGCCAACAGGCAGTGGAAAGACGACAACAATTTATTCGATTTTAAAGATTTTAAATACCAGAACAAAAAATATTGCAACGATAGAGGATCCGGTAGAATATGAAATAGAAGGAATCAACCAGATACAGGTTAATCCAAAAACAAATCTGACTTTTGCGGATGGACTGCGATCTATTCTGCGTCAGGATCCTGATATAATTTACGTTGGAGAAATAAGAGACGAGGAAACAGCGGATGTTGCAGTCAACAGCGCACTAACGGGTCATTTGGTTCTGACGACACTTCATACGAATGACGCGGCAACAACACTACCCAGGCTAATAGACATGAATATCGAGCCTTTCTTAGTTTCTACCACAGTAAACTTGATAATAGCCCAAAGACTTATCAGGAAAATTTGCGAACACTGTCGGTATTCTATAACTTCTGACGCTGCCAGTTTAGAAAAGTTTTTTACTGAGGCATATGTAAACAAGTATTTTGGAAAAGGCAAAAATATTAGACTTTACCAGGGAAAAGGATGTGCTGTTTGTCATAATGCCGGATATATGGGGAGAGTTGGTATTTTTGAGGTAATGGAGATTTCGGAAAGTATTAAAAAATTAATAGTTGAAAAATCCGATTCCGCCGTTATCAGAAATGAAGCAATTTCACAGGGGATGGCTACAATGCAAGAAGACGGACTAATAAAAGTTTCTCAGGGCATAACAACTCTGGCGGAAGTTATCCGGTCCACAAAAGAATAATGAAAATATCTGCCCATACTCAAATAAGATTTTCCAATAATATTTCTTTTTTGGATAAGCTGCTTTTTACAAAACATGTCGGCATCATGCTCAAAAGCGGTATCCCGATAGCGGAGGCAATAGACACAATCAAGGATCAATCTTCCAGTACTTTTTTTAGATCGGTACTAACTCAAATCACAAAGGACTTGGAAAACGGGGAAATGCTGGAGAAAGCTCTTTCTAAATATCCAAAAATTTTTGATTCGATGTATGTAAACCTGATCAGGATCGGGGAAGAGTCCGGAAATTTGGAAGAAAACTTAAGTTATCTGACCAAACAACTGGAAAAAGAACATGAGTTCAGGCAAAAGGTAATAGCGGCTTCAATGTATCCCACAATAGTGTTAACAACAGCGGTAGTAGTAGGAGGGGGAGTCAGTTTTTTTGTTTTGCCAAAACTGATTGATCTTTTTAAGTCTCTTGATACTAATTTGCCGCTAGCTACCAAAATACTTTTGGCATTTGCAACATTTTCTCAAAAATACGGAATTTATGTGATTATTGGGTTGATAGCTTTATTTACCATTTTTAAATATTCCCTAAGATACAAATCATTTAAATATTTGTGGGACAAATTGGTTTTGGCAACACCTGTGATAGGTAAACTGGTTGCGGGAGTACAAATGACATTTATTTGTCGGAATTTGGGGACGATGCTAAAAAGTGGTTTGCCGATTGTAAAAGCTTTGAATGCGCAAGAAATATCGACAGTAAACTTGGTGTATCGCAAGTATATTGCAAAATTGGCGGAAGATACCCAGAAGGGTAAGTCTCTAAAGGAGATTTTGGAAGATGGTAATTTTAAATATTTTCCCAAAATTGCGGCAAAAATGATCGGTGTTGGAGAAAAACGGGAAAGCTGGATGAATCCTTTTTGTACTTAGGTGATTTCTTTGAGGACAGCGTTGATGATGCTTCCAAGAATTTTTCCAATGTTTTAGAACCGCTTCTACTTTTGGTAATAGGTATGGTTGTTGCTTTTGTGGCGCTGGCTATTATTTCTCCGATATATCAATTTACCGGATCGATCAAGAGATGAAAACTAAGAGCGCCTTTTCTTTGATAGAACTTATTTTGGTAGTGGCGACTGTTTTGACTTTAGGCGTGCTTTCCTCTGTTTTTTATTCCCGTTTTTTAAACCAAAATTCGGTTGCCAATGTTT
>CAYHKI010000129.1:0-2823 GCA_964357165.1 uncultured Gammaproteobacteria bacterium
GACACCGAAACAAAAGTTGCCGCCAGTCGTCAGTTTTATAACGCAAATGTCCTAGATTACAACACTAAGATTAAAGTTTTCCCAAATGTATTAATTGCCAACGCTTTGGGTTTTAAAGACGAATTATTTTTTGAGGCCGAAGGTTCAGCCAGAGAGGATGTAAAAGTCAAATTTTAAAATTTGATGAACTCCCCAAAAATATTTGCAGGGTCTTCCAACAAACCACTTGCCACTGTAATCTCCAAAAAAACAAAAATTCCGCTAGGTAAAATAGAACTAGGCACGTTTTCAGATGGCGAACTGGATGTATGGGTAGAAGAGGATGTAAACAATTCCAGCGTTTTTATATTGCAATCAAACTCATTTCCTGTTAACGAAAATATTATCGAGCTTGCATTAATTTCTGATGCTCTGAGACGATCCGGTGCATACAAAATTACGGCAATAATTCCATATTTTGGCTATTCCAGAAAAGAAAAACAAAACCGTCGAGGTGAGCCGATTTCTGCCAAAGTTATTGCCGATTTAATAGTCACCGCCGGAATAAATAAAATTATTTGTTTGGATTTACATGCAGATGCAATTGTCGGTTTTTTTGACGTTCCTGTAATATATCTGTCTGCCCTAAATGTTTTGGCTGTACGTCTTAAGATGGAAAAACTACAAAACCCTGTTGTTGTTGCCCCGGATGTAGGAGGGGTAAAAAGGGCAAGAAATTTTGCAACAATTCTTAAAACCCCATTGGCTGTCATCGAAAAGCACAGACAGATCTCAACCAGAGACAAAATAGAAGTACTTTCAATTTCCGGTGAAATTGCAGGAGACACCGCAATTATCATAGACGACGTCATCTCAACCGGCAGAACCATCATAGAAAGCGCAAATGCTCTAAAAAGTAAGGGTGTTAAAAAAATCTTCGTTTGTGCAACACATGCAGTGTTTGGAAAAGACGCTGTGGAAAATCTGGAAAAAAGCTCAATAGACAAGATATTTGTAACAGACAGCATTGCCCAAAATCAACAGTCCAAAATAAAAAGCAAGAAAATCATCACAGTTTCCGTTGGAAAGCTATTTGCAGATTGCCTGAGACAAGAACTTTAACAGAGAAAAATACATGCAACAAGAATCACCATTTCAGGGAAAAAGGTATCACCCATCAGAAACCGGCGTTTTGACTAGTGAAGAAACTAATATTCAAACTGCCGCAATTCTTCTTCATATTGGATCATTATTTTATTATAAAGACAAGCCATTTAAGTTTGACTCCGGAATTTTTAGTCCACTTTATTTGGATAATCGTTTAATTATTTCAAACCCCACATCAAGAGACATAATTGTTGAAAATCTAATTGAAAAAATTAATAAAATCGATTCACCTGACGTAATAGCAGGGGTTGCAACTGCTGGTATCCCTTATGCGGCATTTATTGCCCAAAAATTAGAGCTGCCAATGGTTTATGCGCGGCCTTATCCAAAAGAACATGGCAAGCAAAATCAGGTTGAAGGACAAATAAAGCCTGGTCAAAAAGTGCTAGTTGTTGAAGATACAATTTCCACAGCACGATCATCAGTCAGGGCCGTCGAAGCATTAAGAAAAAAAGGAGCACATGTTACTGACGAAATTACAATTTTTACCTACGACATGAAAGAATCAAAGGAAAATCTTAAAGATGCAAAAGTTAAACTTCATGTTTTGACAAATCTTGAAAGCGTTGTGCGGGTTGCACTAGAAATAGGATACTTGAATGAAGTCCAAGTAAGGGTTATTAACAATTGGTCACAAAATCCAATAAATTGGGGAAGATAATAAAAATTAAATTCTTATAATTTTTTCCGCAGGGCAAATCCAAATCTGTATTGTTCTCTGCCTGATTGGGTTTTTACCCTTACCGTCTCTGCCGTCAAATTCAAAAGCAGCAACCTGTTGGTACTTTCCCAGTTCAAGCTTGCCAGCCAAAATTGGTACAACCACATTAGGATGGGAAAATGTTAAAGCCCTGATGTGCGCAGCTGCATTGTAATCCTCATCAATTTCGTTGCAATACGGATTATCCTGGCATCTGTGCTTATAATCGGTTGTTGGGTGTTTATAATCTTTTGAAACTTTTGTAGAGCGTTTGTCCTCTGGGATTGAATGGAGGGTGTGGTGCAAAATATCTTGGAGTAGGTTTGGCTCTGCAATCTCATTAACAACTATTCCCAGTGTTGTATGTTTTGTATTAATAAATACGAATCCCTGTTTGGCACCTGACTTTTTAAGAGCCTTATTAATGTCATCAGTAATGTCTAGAAAATAAGTAGGTTCTTTTGATTCGAACTTTAACTCTTTTAAAAAAGCTTTCATTAAGAATTTAGAAGTAACGACATTCTATCACAGCAAAGTTTAATTCTAAAATTAATTTTATGTTAGATGACACTTTATACCAGGCTGAGATATAATCCCTTTACCATGACAGCTTATACTCAAGTTTCTGCAAACAAATTCAAAACGTGGTTAATTATGTTTTTCTTTGCTACTTTCTTAACCGCCGTTATTTTTATTTTTGCTTTCGCATGGGGTTTTGATTACCCTTCTGCTTTAAGCTTTTCGGGATTTGCACTAATTATCGCAGGCATTATGAGCTTTTTTAGTTACTACAACAGTGACAAAATCGTTATGGCAATCTCGGGCGCTAAACAAATTCAAAAAAAAGATGACCCAACATTGTTTAGAACACTAGAAAATTTAAGTATCGCTTCCGGTTTACCAATGCCAAAGGTTTACATAATAGATGATAGTGCGCCAAACGCATTCGCAACAGGCAGAGATCCTCAGCACGCAGC
>CAYHKI010000130.1:0-2819 GCA_964357165.1 uncultured Gammaproteobacteria bacterium
CACATAAAAAAACTTACAGGAACACCGCTTTGGGAAATTAGAATTTTAGGCCAAGACAATATTAGAATACTTTACGTCACTATCCACCAGGATTCCATACTTTTACTTCACGGCTTTGTTAAAAAAACGCAGAAAACTCCAAACAGGGAAATTAATACGGCAATAAAAAGGTTGCGTGAATATCGGACAAAACAAGATTAATTGTTGACAATGACATCATATATGATATCATCATCGTATGAAAAGAAAAGTTTACACATTTAGGGATCATCTCAAAAAAAGTCTCAAAAATCCGCAGTTCAAAAAAGTCTGGCAAGAATCCGAAGCCGAATACCAGCTGGCGACAAGACTTATCGATGCAAGACTCAAGAAAAATATGTCTCAAAGAGAGCTTGCTTCAAAAGTCAAAACCTCCCAAGCCGCAATTTCTAGAATAGAAGCGATGGCAGGCAATCCCTCATTATCGCTACTAAAAAGAATTGCACACGCTCTTGATACAAAACTCTCAATATCCTTCTAAATTTAGAAAACTTTGCGCGATTACTGCGTCATCAACCGGTGAGAATTTATTAGGCACCAGGGACTAGGCAATAGGCAGTAGTGTGTATAGGGTTTCGGGGCTTGAGACTGGTAGCTAGGGTTTAGGGAGAAGTGATGAGTAAGTATTGAAGAGATTTACTTCGATACGACAGCTTCTAATACATTAATTCTTGGTTCCAGGTCATCCACTCTCATTTCAACATCACCTATTCGTCTGCTGTGATCAATCACAACTGCCCCGGTAGTCTCAGCCAATGGTTTAATTCTGTTTTCTATATCGGATAAAGACTCTGTGTGAGCCTCAACGGTTCTTTTAATTGATCCAAGCATTTTAGAATGATCATCCACAGTAACTTTTATCAAATTTAGCGCTCCAGTGTGATCATCCACGGTACCTCTGATCGAACTTAGCGCTCCAGTGTGATCATCCAAAGTAACCTTTATTGGTTTTAATTCCCTCTTCAGTAAATTTTCAAATTGTTCAAGCGTTAAATTTGTATTTTCAATTTTTTTCATCGCCAAATTAATCTACTCCCACCCTTACAAAAATTCAATATATCAAACTGAAAAAATAAGCAACTTCTGCGTCGTCAATCCGTAGACACAATTAGGCAATAGGCAGTAATGAATAGTGAGAAGTAGTTAGTTTGAAGATTACCCAAATATCAGCTCATCAAAACCAAATACCCTGCTCCCAAAGCAATTAGGGCAATCAAAAGATATTCTATAGCTAGCTTTTTTGTCGCATCCTGCTTGCTGTGATGATATGCCATGCCCCAGGTTAGATAATAGACTACCAAAAGCACCAAAATCATATATTGTCTTGTAGCATCAAAGCGCGAAAGCATTACTGCCATAGAGCCAATAATAAGCCCAAAATACAAAATCAGATGCCATAGAGTGTCAAGCTTTTTAGTCATTTTTTAATCTACTGTTTACCATTAACTATGAACCATCAACCATGAACAGTTTTATCACAGCACCGTCCCTCCAACAGCATACCAAATTACCAAAAGCAAAAACGCCAGAATTCCCAGATGCGCCAATATTCCGCTTCGCAGATGTAGTCGCTCTTTTCTCAGAACCGTCAAAACTTCTACTGTAAAAAGCAGGAAAACAAATCCAACCAGTGCCAAAGAAATCATCTTAGATATAGAAAATTGTCGGCTTGAAAGAACAACAGACCCCGATCCGGTTGGGCCCGGCAGAGGTATCGGTTCGGAAATTTCCGGTATTTGGGCAACCACCAGCGGCGTCGGCTCGACAGTTGGTTGAGGTGTTACGCTGGCCGTAGGTTTCGGACTGGCCGTAGGGCCAGTTGTGGGCTTAGGTAATGTATTGTCGACAACTTTGGGTGCTGTTGTCGGCACCGAACTTGGAACAGGTGTGGCAAGTGCTACTTGCGCCGGTACCTGCGAAACTCCACTACCAAATTCCTGTACCACCAAAATCCCCTCATTGCCGGTTAATGTTCCGCTGGCAACCGCCACTCCGATTTCCTTGAAATTTTTGTCTAGCAAATTACTTCTATGAGAAGACGAATTCATCCAGGCATTGACAACCGATTGTGCGTCCGAAAAATCCCGGGCCAAATTTTCTCCCGCATAAATGTATCTATAACCGGCGGCCGTTATAAAACTCCAAGGTGTTTTACCGCTGGGCGAATTATGCGCCCAATAGTTTTCGGTAAACATATTAGAAGCCTTGGCAGAGGCAGCATTTGCCAAAAGCGGATTAAAGGTTAGCGCACCTAATCCATTTTCGGCTCTTTTGGCATTAGTCAGCGAAATTATTTGCTCTGCCGAAAAAGTGACTGTCCCTAAAATCTGCGGAACCTTTGTTTTTATTAAATAAAATCCGCCTGTTACCGCCACAAATATCTGCAAATAAACAAAAAGGGCTACCAGCGAAATGGCATGCGCGCGGTGTTCTCCCCCATCGTCGTGAAGATGAGGCAGGACTTGATGATGTAGATGGCGAATGTGATGAACGATTTTTTTATGGATCACAATACAATAGTACATTGTTGAACTGCTATATTGCTAGATTGTTCTTTTTCAGTCAATTGTCCACCAAAAAGCCCTACACATTTGGGCAGGGCTTTTTTGAAATAACTCAAATAATATCCGTCTGATTTTATACTATGGAAGATTATTTGTTGATCCAGTAACACCAATTGTTGCTCCAGAAATCGTACCACCTGTCGTAATACCTACCGTTCCGTTTGTATTACTGTTGGCTTTATTTTTGCCAGTCTTTGCCTTTTGTCTTACTCTTGC
>CAYHKI010000131.1:0-2811 GCA_964357165.1 uncultured Gammaproteobacteria bacterium
ATAATATTTTATAAAAAATAAATCCCCGCAACCTGCGTGGATTTTACGAATTTAGGAAAAAGATTTTTTAACGCCTTCAAGCATCTGTTTATGCCCGACCTTAAAACGGAAAAAAGAGCCTACCGGAAGTGCCTCGTGACTTGCCAGAGAAATCTCACCAAGTGCGTCTTGCACAGCATGCAGCCACCAAGCATAGCTGGCATCTTCCTTACTATCAAAATCACTCTTCCATGCCACATTTTTCATATGTGGCCAACCAAATAATTGCCAGATTTTCGCAAAAACTTTTCTGTTGCTCAATCCTTGCGGTTTTGCCTCAAAGACGTGCTTCAAGAATTTCTTATCAAAAAGAGTTTCTGCGTCAAGAAGGATACCGTTTTGAGGTAAATCCTCCCATTTAGACAAAACAAATAAAGAAAAGTCATCTGACCTTTTAATCTGTACCTCTGACAACAGGTGGTTAGAAGATGAATAATGATAATCTCCCCTAACAGTAATCGTGGGAATATATTCACCAGTCTTCTTGGTTTTCCCGTCAAAGTATTTCAAGTATTGGGCAGCTACATAATACGGTGGCCAATTATTGTTATCCATCCTGATAGCAACACCATCGATACCGTCAAAACGAAGCGGGTTTAAATGCTCCAAGATATTGAAGACCTCGCCAGGGACAAAGAGTTGTATTCGACCCTTTTTATACCGGGCAATCCTATAATCTATGGGTACAAATCCGTTATACTTTGTATCCCACCACCAACCAGGCTTGTCATATGGACTAAATGTTATTGACGAAGATTTTCCATTGAAATTCATTCCGGGGATTATTACCGGCTCTATGAGTTTTTTTCTCTGAATGTTCATTGTTAATAGTTTTTAATGATATTACCATAAAAAATAAATTTGTAAAATGAAAACTTAAACACTGTTTAATTAATTAAAAACCCTGCTTTTGGCAGGGTCCTAAGATGTTTTATTTTGGAGGCCAGGATATTCCGGCCTGATAGACTTGAAGATCTATCAGGTTAGAGTGAGGTTGCATCGCAATTGTTTTTAGTTTTCAATCATAATACAACATTATAAAGAATAGTCAAACTCTTTTGGCTTTTCCTAAAAAATACCGTATAGTAGTCTTGTTCCGATATTCTGTTTCTGGCAGTTCTCCCCCATTATTTATTTTAATATTTTGAAACTATGTTAATACCAACCGTCATCGAAAAAACCACCGGAGGTGAGCGCGCTTACGATATTTACTCACGACTCCTCAAGGACCGAATTGTCTTTATTAATGATGAGATTAATGACCACACCTCAAACTTGGTTATTGCCCAACTATTATTTTTGGCCAATGAGGATCCTAAAAAAGACATACATCTATATATAAACTCTCCTGGAGGATCTATCACTGCGGGTCTGGCCGTCTACGACACAATGCAATTTATCAAACCAGATGTTAACACATACTGTGTAGGACTTGCTGCTTCAATGGGAGCAGTACTTTTGCTTGCTGGTAAAAAAGGAAAGCGTTTTATTCTTCCAAATGCACGAGTTATGATCCACCAACCTTGGGGAGGTATTCAGGGTCAATCAGCAGATATCGAAATAGAATCTCGTGAATATGTAAAGATGCGAAAGACAACAGACAGTCTTATTGCAAAACATTCTGGCCAAAAATTAGAGAAAGTTCAAAAAGATACAGATCGCAACTTTTGGATGGACGCTGAAGAGTCAAAAAAGTACGGGATTGTTGATAGTGTTATTACTAAGAACCCTGGTTTAATTTAAACTAGTTTTTTATGAATCCTTTTTTATTGGCTGCCGGCATGCTCCTAGCGGGAGGAGCGATTGGTTATAGTATTCGAGCTGTTATATTTATACTTCGGAAAAACTCCCTAGAGCTTTCTGTTTCTGAGCGTCTATTACATGCCAAAGAACAAGCTCAGAAAATAATTGATGAAGCTCAAGAAAAATCTGAACTTACTTGGAGTGAAGTTCGAGAAAATAAAAAACAACAAGAACAAGATTTTAAAATCACTGAAGATCGCTTAATCAAAAAAGAATCACTCCTTGATCTGCGTCAAAGTGAACTTGATAGCCGAACTAGTTCTGTCGAACAAAAACTTTTAAGTGCAGAAGCTTATGTTAGTCAGGCACAATCACTTTTAGGTGAACGAATAAAAGCCTTAGAATCGCTTTCTGGTTTTTCACAAGAAGATGCTAGAAACGCCCTTATCATTGATACTCAAAAACAATATGAAGAGGACCTAGCTGTTCGTAGTGTGAAGCTCGAACACAGTATGACTGAAACATTAAAAGAGAGGGCCAAGGAAATATTGATGACAGCTATCCAACGTCTATCTGTTCCAACGACAAACGCTTTAACCACGGCCAGTGTTGCTATTCCAAATGACGAGATTAAAGGAAAAGTTATTGGAAAAGAAGGCCGCAATATTCGTGTCTTCGAACGCACTGCTGGAGTTGAACTTCTGATTGATGAGTCCCCTGGCTTCATTGTCATCTCATGTTTTGATCCAGTCCGTCGTGCTATTGCTACTTCGGCACTTGAAGCCTTAGTTAAAGATGGCCGTATCCAACCAGCACGTATTGAAGAGGAACTTGAAATAGCTAAAAATAATATTCATGAGGTCATGAAAGAGAAAGGTGGAGCTGCAGTCTATGAATGCGGAATTTTCAATCTTGATCCGCGTGTTGTTGCGGTCCTAGGACGACTCCATTATCGAAGTAGCTACGGCCAAAATGTTTTGCAACACTCTATCGAAATGGCGCACGTGGCTGGTATGTTGGCGACGGAAC
>CAYHKI010000132.1:0-2782 GCA_964357165.1 uncultured Gammaproteobacteria bacterium
GATCTACACTCTTTCCCACCACGACGCTCTTCCGATCTAAAAAAGTCCGGTCTCTGATCCTCCGGCATATCTTGCCTACTCATGGCAGCTACTAAAATTTTCGGAACCAGCACCAAACCTAAGAAGTTGGAATTTTCCTCCCCTACTCTACCCTTGGAAAGATTAACAATTAAAATTTTTCGGTTATCCATAATCTCCCTGATATTAAAAGCGCTGTTGGATTGCCCAATAATGTTTCTCATCATTCTGTTTGTTACAAACCTGCCGAACTTGGAAACTATGTAATCTAAAACCTCCGATTTATGAAAGTCCGAAGTTTGGGCAATCTGGTCTGTCCAATACCTCCTGACAACCGGATCCTGCACTTTAGGTAGAAGTTCCTGCACAAAATTAGCATCGGTCAGCACCCTTACTATTTCGATAAAAGTATTGCCCGGTTCACTCATTACGGTAAGCATTGCGTTTCTTATGGCATGCTCAAACCTTGGACCGATAATACCGGTTTTATGCGGATCGTAAAGCTTATACATTAGCCCTACAATGTAAGTAGCCACAAAGTGCTTTTCCTGTTCGGTTGTTGCCTCCAACATGTTCATACCAATCGGCCGCTCTGAGTCTGCAGGGTTAAAATAAATTACATCCTCAGCCCTCTCTGGCGGAATTTGTGCCAAAATATCCTCAGCCGCATCACCATGCGGATCGATAAACGCCACCCCATGACCGGCACGAATATCCTGCAGCATCATGTACTTTAAAAGTTCTGTTTTCCCTGTTCCGGTTTTTCCAATAATGTACATATGACGACGTCTGTCATCTTCCGAAATGTAAACTTCTTTAGTTGTTCCACGATATACACTTTTACCTAAATGAAGCCCAGAAGATGGTATCTGAGCAGGCGCCGGTGCCCGTTTAGCATTGACCCAAAAAATTCCCGGTGTTTCCACTGATTTATTTGGAAAATGAAAAAGAGACGCCAATTCTTCCGTATTTAAGATTCCGAAACTTCCAAAAAGCGGCATATAACGATAAATAAAATCAACCAAAAATTGTTTCTTCAGGCGAATACCGGCGCCACCAATCCCGTTATATTCGCCATTAAACTGCGAGAAGGTGGACTTAATATTATCCAAATGAACTTTCGCTTCCTCATCCGTTTTGGCAGAAACTACAATTCGAATAACCACATTGAATCCCACCTTCGAACATTTAGATTCTATAGCCTCCATTTTTTTTGGATCCGGCGGACTCTTACTTTCCTTCTTAGGATCCATTTCCGCCTGTTTTGTTTTTGAAATGTATTTTTTCCCCGCACTTCTCCATTTACCCTCCGCAGGAGAGGCCAAAATTTGAATTACTGCTCCCTCCCCAGGCGCCATCTTAGCTAGCGATGAAGTAATTTGAGATAATGGATCAACCGCCAATTCCTTATATGTTTTTAAAGGATAATAATTTGCACTTTTAAGCCGCAAAGCCGCAAAGGCGAGCTTTCCATCTTCTGAAAAGATATTATATTCTTCAACTTCCCGAACATCTGCGCCGGGATAAGCTCCATGAACCTGCTTTTCAACCAAATCCTGCAAGGACTTAGGACAGGAGATATAAAACCTAATCTCTTCAGGAGTAGCCACTATTTCCAAAGAAAAATGCTGTTGGGTTGTTAAAAAACCAAAAGTTCCCCCACTTTTATGGACCGAATACAAAGAAGCAAACATTTGTTCGGCCGCATCTATTTTTATCTCACTGTCGCGAGGTACCGCAATTTGCATCAATATATAATCCAGGGATTTTTCCTCTCTATCCTTGTTCTTCATCCAAATCACCCACAACCAACCAACAACTATTGCAAGAAACGCCAAAACCACAAAAATAATAGCCAGAATCCCTATTGTTCCAAAAATCAGCTGAAAAACAGCAGTTGAATCAATCTGACCAGACGCCCTTGTTGTGTCACCTACAGGCATAAATTAGACTCCCCCCTCTGGACCAGTGGCCCTCTCCGATGTCTTTCTGAAAATTATTTTTTTTGTGTTTTTATGAGCAAGCTTGATAATTCTCCCTAAATACAAAACAAATGCTGCTAAAGATGAAACTCCAATAATCGATTTATGATCGTCCACTCCCTTTATCTCCATTTTTTCTCCCGCCTTATAATCCTGTTCCGTAATTGGTAATTCAATATCGCTACCTTTCTGGGCAATAACGCTTGCTTCCGCTTGGGGAGATTTTACCCCATGTTTGGCAATATCCGAAGGCACTTTAATTTCCGGTCTGGAAAGTCTGGCTTCCTGGCCTATTGCCTCTTCTATCTTTTTCTCCGCTTCTAAATCTGCCTGTCTACTCCTTTCAACAACTTCTTTGAGTAACTTTTCTTCTTCTATATTGACAGGTTCGGCTTCCTTGGTGCCAATAGTCGTTGTAATTTGCTCTTCTTGCTTGGGAGAAGTTTTGGCAGTTAGATCGTCAGTGATAACAGCTTGTTTTTGGACAGACATTGTGACCCAATTGTAGCAGAAATTAGAGGCTCATTTCTTCTTCTCTTTTTTTAAAAACACTAATTCGTAAATTAATCCAAACAAACTGCCAACCAAACCTCCCACAATATAAACGAAAAGCAAAGAATAAGACTTTGTTAAAAACATTATTCCAATTACTCTTGCAATATTTAAAATTGCTCCTGTCATTGGTGCAAAAATCAAAGTTAAAGCGCCAACCAAAAATCCTAAAGCTAGAGGCCCAAAACCTTCGAATTTTCGTTTATCAATATTTGTTGCAAAAACTACAA
>CAYHKI010000133.1:0-2728 GCA_964357165.1 uncultured Gammaproteobacteria bacterium
TTTTAACCAACTAAATATGGCGGAGGTTCTGGCCATATTTTTTTGTGGAAAATGAAAGAACAAGAGGTTTATGCAGTTGTGCCTGCCAAAAAAATGAATAACCAAGATCGTGCTTATGCAATACGTATGGGTATTTTGATCGAGCCTCGTTGGGGAAGTTCATATGTTGATGTTTCAGAGAACAAACCAGACGAGATGTTACCTGCCGCTGACATCAAATCTCGTTGTATATTGAATGTAGAATCAAGAAGTGGTAATAAGCATAGACGTTGAGGTGATGAGTTTAGAATTAGTTGACATAATGGCATATAATTAAGTTAGAAATTGGCGAAAGCGCCAGTTTGTTTTTTTAGATATGACTAGTAAAGAGTTTGAAGAATCAGATTTACGATCTGCCGCAAAAGCATTTGGTTGTGAGAAGTATCTACCGCATAAATTTCCTAAGTTAAAAGGACCATTTTATGAGAATAAATATGTACAAGATGCGATGAAAGGTTCTGTTTCGTTTTCACCTGATGAAGCAGTTGCGCAAAAAGTGTCATACGCTGAATTATTGAGAGAACCAACAAGAAGTCAAAGAAGATTATCTGGTGAGTTTACCGTTCGTGATCAAGTAAGAAATTTGATGACAATAAGACCTGGTTTTAACAGGGATTGAAAACTTAGACATCGCATGATATAGTTTCCACTATTACACAGGCTTTGCGAGAGACTCCTTGAGTCTGCAGTTAATAGTAGATAGTTAATGGTTAATAGTTAGCTGCAGATTTAAACAAAGCCGAGGGATCAGAAAATATATTATCTGATCGAAAAAGGAGAAAAAACAATATTTGCAGTTTGTCATTATATGGAATCATGACTGTGGCATGAGTATAATTAGACAGATTCTAATAAAAATTTTCTCCAAAAATATTTAAATTTAATATGTCTAAACAACCATCAATGCAGGATCTTTTGGAAGCCGGTGTTCACTTCGGACATCAGGTTCGAAGATGGAACCCCAAAATGAAGCAGTTTATTTTTACGGCTCGTGACGGGGTTCATGTTATCGATTTGGGTAAAACTGTGCCGAAGTTGGAGGAAGCATGTGAATTTGTTAAAAAAATAGGTGAGGCTGGCGGAGTAATTATTATGTTGGGATCTAAAAAGCAGGCGCAAAGTATAGTTCTTGCAGCTGCTGGTAATTCTGGTGCGATGTATGTAACTGAGCGCTGGATTGGGGGACTTTTGACTAATTTCGAACAAACTTCTAGAAACATTAAGAAACTTAAGGATTTAAGAAGTAAACGGGAAAATAATGAGTTTGCCGATAGAACCAAAAAAGAAATTCTTTTGATAGATCGCAAAATTGCTAAATTGACGAGATTTTATGGTGGAGTTGAAGATTTATTAAAGATGCCGGACGCTGTGTTTGTTATTGACGTAAGGCGAGAAGAAAATGCCTGCCATGAAGCGAACAGAATGTCAGTGCCGGTTGTTGCGATTTGTGATACTAACGCAGACCTTTCTTTGGTAAATTACCCGATTCCCGGAAATGACGATGCCATAAAGGCAATTGAGATTGTTACAAACGCAGTAGCTGACGCTTACCGCGTGGGACGAGAGATATTTGAAAAGAAAAGTGAAAAGCAAAAAATAGAACTTGCTGGGGAGAAAGCCAAGGAGATAGCAAAAGAAGAGGTGGCAAAGGGAACTAAATAGTTACATTGATATATTGTTACATTGTTAGAATTTAATCTAGAAATTTCTGTCAATATAACTACATAGCAATTTAGCAATTTAACAATAAATTTATGGATATTAAAATAGAAGACATTAAAAAATTAAGGGAAAAGACTAGGGCTGGAATTGCCGATTCTAGGCGTGCTTTGGATGAGGCAAAGGGGGACATTAAAAAGGCAGAAGAACTAGTTAAAAGTTGGGGAATAGAAAAGGCTGCAACTAAATCCGACAGGGTGGTTGGCGCCGGCCTTATAGAAACATATGTACATAGCGGCCGTGTTGGGGTTATGGTTGAAGTCAATTGCGAGACAGATTTTGTAGTAAAAACAGATGAGTTTAAAAATTTGGCTCACGAGGTTGCAATGCAAATTAGCGCAATGAATCCAGCGGATATAAAAGAGTTATTGGCACAGGATTATATTCGGGATTCTTCCAAAAAAGTTGAAAATCTGGTAAAAGAGACTATAGCGAAGGTTGGCGAAAATATAGTGATTCGTCGTTTTTCGCGATTTGAACTTAATCAATGAATCTTTCTGATGCCCAAATAAAAATGCAAGGTGCTGTTGTGCATCTTAAGACTGAGCTTGCCCAGATTCGGACTGGCAGGGCAAATTCTGCGTTAGTTTCGGAAATTATGATAGATGCATATGATTCGAAACTAATGGTTAAGGAGTTAGCGCAAATTTCCACGCCAGAGCATTCGGTCATATTAATTTCCCCTTGGGACAAGGCAATTATCACAAACATAGTTGGTGGTATTACAAAAGCCAACATTGGTTTGAATGCGGTTGTTGATGGAGATTTAGTGCGTATTGTAATTCCACCTTTAACTTCCGAACGTCGTGAGCAATTTGTAAAACAGATGCACGGACTACTGGAACAATATAGAGTTCAGGTTAGGCAAATAAGGCATGAGACACGGGGATTTTTAAAGGGGCAAAAAGAAGCGGGAGAAATATCCGAAGATGAGGAAAAGAGGCTCGAAGTGGAACTTCAAAAACTTCAC
>CAYHKI010000134.1:0-2721 GCA_964357165.1 uncultured Gammaproteobacteria bacterium
TACGCCGAGCATTTAAGTTTGTCAAATCAAAACGAGCCTAAAGTATTTATTTGCTTTCTATTATCTTTTTGCTCTTAGTCTCTTTTTTCTCTTCGTCGTCTTCTTCATCGTCAGCACTATTTAAAAACTTAAGTCCACTGCCAAACTCAATAATCGGCCCAGCCGCCAAAAACATGGGTGCCATAAAAGACAAATTAGAACCAGTAAACCTTTCATTAAAATCTAAGCTTGCCTTTACTGCATCCCTCTGTGATTTCTTTATCTCGGAAGAGGTTTGCGGTGTCTTAGTTATTACATCAACTAATGGTGTTGCAGTAGCATCAAAAACAGCCGTTTTCGAAACTACCGCTGTCGCGTCTTTTGTCGCTGTTGCTGTAAACGTCGATGACTTAATTGATTCCGGTGTTGCTGTGGCTGTTGGAGATGAAACAGTTGTCGATCCCATCGAAACAATAGCTTCAGGTAAATCTAAATCTATAGTTCTGTCGCGACTAAATGTTGCAAGTCCTGTTTGGTCATTTTTACTTAATTCGATATCTTCAGCTCTAAAATCGAATGCAACAACATCTGCATCAGCAGAATTTAAATCAACTACCTCAGTAGTTAGATCCTGATCTCTGAAGCTTTCAAAAAGAGCTACATACCTCTCAGGTTTATTGTTTACTCCAAGAGATCGGAAAAATTCGCCTGCATCTCTAGCTTTTAAATGAATTCCATCTCCAATTATATTGTCGGACTTGTTGTCTAAATACAATTTACCTAAATCCTGATTCATATCACCGCTCAAATTAATCTCACCAGTTGAAGCATTACTTCCATCCTTTCCACTATTTCCAATTCCTGTTTCGGGCATACCAGAATTTACATTGTTAGTATTTGTACTACCACTGCTTTTGTCAATAATACCGTAATTATTGTTAAAATTATCACCCTTTATAATTGTTTGGTTTGTTCTCGTATTAGAGCTTGAATCATCATCGAAGTATTCGTTTACAGCTATTGCACCTGTAGCAATTGCTCCTCCCGCTAAAGCTGCCGCAAGAAACGAGCCAATGTTTCTCCGCTTATTACGGTGATTTGCAACTTCCTGGCCACCATTTATTATTTCAACTCCCCCACCATCCGCATCACTACCTGAAGTTGTTTTTTCTATCTTGTTTCCTTTTTTCCAAAATTTTAAACGTCCCCAAAAGCCTTTTTTGTTCTGCTTCTCATCCAATTCTTTTTGGTCTCTTTCTCTGTCTGCCTGTAATTTATCGGCGGATGCTTTTGCTGCTTCGTCAGCAACAACCTTTGCCGCAGCTTCGTCGGCAGCAGTTTTCGTAGCAGTTTCTTGAGCAACTTTAGATGCAGCTTCGTGGAATCTCCTCGCCAGTTTATTAACCAAATCATTATCGTCAACCGCTACCATCCTCATTTTTTCTATAAAATCCTGTATATCACCAAAACTGTCAAACTGATCTATTTCACCCTTTTTTAAAAGTTCATCAACCGTATCTCTTATTTCAATTACACCAGCCGCATATTCATCAACAGATTTATCACTGATTTCTTGATCGTAAGGGTCCGTCAAAAATTCCTTTGCAATATCACTTTGTGGATCTTTCAAATATAGAAAAAGATATTGAGCCAAATCATCTACATCTTTTTGACAAATTTCGTCAAAATCGCTTATTCCGTTTAAAGCCAAATATTTTTTAAGATTTTCAATACCATTTGCTCTTATATTAGCCTTAAGAAATACATCTTCCAACGCTCTAAACTTGGGTTCAACTTCTGCCCTCTGACTTTCCAATGCACCTTTCTCAAGAAGTCCAAAAATCTCTTTCACCTTCGCTTTTGGGGTATTTTTATCCTCTTCCCCCTTAGTATCAAATGGTGACTTAAAATCCAAAGCACCCTTAAGGCTCACCTTTTCAAGTTTTTTTGACGTTTGTTCTCCAACTCCAACTATATAAGCCTTAAAATCACGAACTATGTTTTCCGAAATCAATTCCAAAGCTTCTTCAGGTTTTTTCCCTTTAGCTTCTTCTTCACTTAAGCTACATCTATCAACCATATATCTAAAAATACGATAGTTAACAATTGTAGCCACACCACCACTTCTGTATCTTTTAATAGTGTCTAAAATACTAGGATCCACAAGCGGAATAAGGATTGGTTCTAATTCTTCATTTTCTTTGGAAATATCTCCGTCATTTTCTTCCGAATCACTTTGTCTTAAATCTACAGACGGTTCAGTTGTCCGTTTTTTTACTCCAGGTACCTCAGGGACTCTTTCAGGGGATATTTGCCTTGTTTTTTTCTTTTTTTCTTGAGTTTCAGGAAGTTTTTCTTGAGATGTAACTAAATCGCTTATTCCAAGATGCTCTTTTAACTCAGGCAATATGCCAACACAATCTTTCTTTAAGGCATTAAGATCCTGCCTTAGAGAATCTATGTCATCAGCAATTATTTGCAGCGGATCTCTTTCGTTTCTCGACATAATAATTAGGGGGCAGAAATGGTGCCAGAAAGATACCAGACTTGCAAACAAATGTCAACATTATAGGTTAACTTGTGTATTTCATCAGAAAATGTATTTATGAGGTAATATATTACTCAGAATTTAGGTTTAAATCTATGAAAATCTATGATTTTGAAGCTAATTTTGGTCATGAAAATTGCCCTCTTGACAAGGGTTAACAACATGGTCTAATCTAAAAAAGGAAAGCAACTTAG
>CAYHKI010000135.1:0-2621 GCA_964357165.1 uncultured Gammaproteobacteria bacterium
GACCTTCTTTTAAGTTGAACGTCAATACCAGACCATGCTTCTTTTACTCTTAACTTTGCGGTAACAAGGCCGTTATAAAGAGACCAAATAAAAATGGCTATTACTGCAAGTGAACCAAGAATTATTAATGTTGGCATACTCATACTTTGATTATGATACTCCAAAGTCTTTAGCAAATTCAAGCCAAGGCTTTGTGTTTACAATATCTTTTCTTGTCGCCCAACCTCTTCTTGCCACTGCAACACCAAATTTCATATGATCCATTTGTGAAATTTCATGGGCATCAGAATTTATAATTAATTTTATTCCGAGATCAACCGCCTTTCTTACAAGTATGTCTGGTAAATCCAGCCTGGTAGGCCAGGCGTTAATTTCTAAAATTGTGCCAGTTTTCAGACATTCCTTAAAAACTACATTCCAATCTGCTTCATATGATTCTCTTTTTTCAAGAAGTCTTCCTGTTGGATGTGAAATAATTTTTACATATTTAGAATTACATGCAGTTAATAGTCGTTTAGTAATCTCTTTTTTGTTTTGCTTATGGCTTGAATGGATACCAGCTATCGCACCGTCTAGTAATTTAAGACTTTCCCGGGGAACCGAAAGATCTCCATTTGACAGTATATCTATTTCGAGTAAATTTAGTATTCTGATTGATCTTTCCGAGTCTTTTATTTGTTCAATAATGCCCTTTCGTTTCTTTATTAATTCAATAATTTCTTTTTTTGAATGGGTTGAATAGCCCGGAGAATGATCTGAAAATCCTATATATTCATAATTTAATTCTTTTGCCTTTTTGATAATTTCGGAAAAATCGTTTACACCCAAATCATGACTCGGTTCTATTGGATAGCTAGAGTGCAAGTGAAGATCGCCTTTTAATTCTTCGAGCTTTACTAACTTAGGCAAACCATTGGGTTTACCTTGAGCAGAATGTAGGGCTGCTTCTACCTCTCCGGAATTTTCCCTGAGTTCCGGCTCAATATATTCAAGACCAATATGTTTATAAAAATCTATTTCGTTGGAAAACTTTAGCATTTTTCCTTTTTCTTTGATTCCATATTCTGAAAGCGACATACCTTTAGAGAGTGCAAGCTCTCTGAGTTTAATATTGTGGTTTTTGGACCCCGTAAAATGCTGCAGGAGTGCTCCAAAACAATCTTTTGGCTGAACCTTAATGTCTACCTGAATACCATTTTTTAAAATTGCAGAGGCTGCAGTTGAGCCTGCACCTAATATCCTTGAAATTTCGGGGAATTTTGTAAAATGGCTGATAACTTCTTTAGGATTTGAGGAAGCAACTCCGATATCAATATCACCCACGGTTGCAACCATTCTGCGAAGTGAACCTAGGGGTTCTACCTCTTCACACTCTTTATTTTTTTTCATATGTGAAATAATCCTTTGAGAAACAGTGAAAATATAAGGCAGAAGATATCTATTACTTTTACCTTTATATTCTTCTATGGCTGATAATATTTCCTGTTCTGATTTTTCTCCAAAAGTGGGTATTTTTTTAATAATTCCGGTTTTGGCAGCTTCTTCGAGTTCTTTTATGGATTTTATACCAAGTGATGAGGCTAATTTAAAAGCACTTTTGGGGCCTAATCCGTTAATATTTAACAATTCGAACATACCTTCGGGTATACTTTTTTTAACTTCATTAAAATGTTTGACTTTCCCTGTTTTGAAAAGTTCATTTAAATGCCCCTCTAAAGTCTTACCAACCCCGGGAATAGAGGCGAGATTGTCCGTTTCCCAAAGATCCCTAATTTCTACCGATGCATTTTCTATACTGTCTGCAGCGTTTTCGTAAGCACGTATTTTGAAAATTGGTTCGTTTTTAACCGAATATGCTGCTGATATTTCGCGCAGGATTTTTGAAATTTGCTGATTTGAAAAATATTTCATATCTCTCTGATATTATATACAATTTTGATTGACACAGGTTTGGTTTTAGGTGTAAACTTCGAAAGCGATTAGTCGTGGGATCGTAGCTCAGTCTGGTTAGAGCGCTTCCTTGTCACGGAAGAGGTCGGGGGTTCGAGTCCCCTCGGTCCCGCATTTCGATGCGTTTCACTTTCTCAGTGTAAAGTGCGACACAACAATGTATTATATGTGTGGACGAGAAGTTTATCCTGATCCCGCATTGCGGGAGAAGGAAGTCCCCTCGGTCACGCATTGTTTACCTGCCCTGATTTCTGCCTAGAGAGGAGGAATGGTAAATGGCTACAAAAAAGAAAACTATTAAAAAGAGCTGGCAAGAAAATTATGCAAGCTTTATTCTTGGAGCAATAATTGTTGTAATCCTTGGACTTTTGGTTGCAAATTTTATTTCGCAAAAAAAACAGGATATTGGTGAAGGTGAACAAACCCAACAAGCTCTTGAGGAACAAAAAAAGTTAGCGGAAGAAAAAACTTCTACTTCTGAATATAAAGTCGAAAAAGACGATTCTCTTTCTAAAATAGCAGAAAAAGTTTATGGCGATTTGACACTTTGGCCAGTAATTGCGTCTGCAAACAATATAGCTAATCCAAATATAATTTTTGTTGATACGGTTTTAATACTTCCAGCAAAACTGGAGGTTGCTAAATTGAAAGAAAATTTGACCAAGACAGAA
>CAYHKI010000136.1:0-2577 GCA_964357165.1 uncultured Gammaproteobacteria bacterium
GGGTCGGTATTTACAACATCTGCAATAGACACCTGGTATGTAACACTTCAAAAACCTTTTTTTAATCCTCCAAATTGGGTTTTTGGTCCGGCCTGGACTTTATTGTATTTGCTAATGGGAATATCGCTTTATTTTGTTTGGGTTGCCAAAGAAGACAAAAAAGCAAAGCGGCAGGCGTTTATTTTTTTCTTTACTCAACTTACGCTAAACGCTCTTTGGTCAATTTTATTTTTTGGATTGAAATCGCCAAGCCTTGCGTTTGGTGGAATTATTCTTTTGTGGATTGCAATATTTATAACAATTAGAATCTTCTTGCAAATATCAAAAGTGGCAGGTTGGCTTCTTGTTCCATATTTGGCCTGGGTTAGTTTTGCGACAATCTTGAACTTATCCATCTTTTTGTTAAATCGGTAGACTGAATCAAATAATCTGAAGACCGAAAGTGCTTCACAGTACTATACGATCGAAGGGATTTTGACCGGATTCGAAAATTTCTCCAAAATGACATTATTTTAAATATTCAAACAGATTTCGAACCGTAAGAATGTTTATTACTTGAGTTTGGCAATATGAGTATAATTTACATATGAATAAAAAGGTTCTAATGGATTCATTTGGGTGGGGTTTTATTTTATGGCTAGTAGGTTATTTGCTAGGAATTATACTGTTTGCACTAGTTAAGCCTGGTCTAATTGGTTGGTTTATTATGCCAATTGGTATTTTGATTACCCTTTTTGTTTTGTTAAAAAAAGTCAAAAGTAGTTCTCTAAAATATTATTTATTGATATCAATTTCTTGGATGCTAATCGCTATTGTTTTTGATTATTTTTTTCTAGTCAAAGCTTTCAAGCCAGCAGACGGATATTACAAGTTAGATGTGTATTTGTACTATTTATTAACTTTTACGCTGCCTTTAATTGTTGGTATTTATAAACAAAAACTTAATAGATCAAATGTTTAAAAATAAATGCATTATCCTCAGGAAAAACCATTTATTGGTTAAATGCGGATTCTTTGTTCTAATAATTCTCGATTTACTTGCTCTCGATGACATAACAACAAATAACCAGCCATATTATTATGCAGAGTTTGCAATGCTCGGTATTAGTGTGGCAATTTTTATTAGTTTTTTTACCTGGGTAAGAAGAAATTAACAGTGTTGATTTCTGATAAACTAGTTCCGGTTATTTGAGTATTTCTGCAACCAAAGCCGGTTTTTTTGATTAATTTACCTGAAATTTAATTTCCGTAGTATTTGTCTTCGACTATTTTTGTAATTGCCCTTAGCGCTTTTTTGCCTGTGAATACATCTTTCATAATTTTTTTTCTGCCGATTCTTTGTATGGTTGCCCCAGTAATTAATGGCCATGCAAGAGTGGCATCAAAAGGTACTTCTGCAAACTTACCATTTGGCCAAAACTTGCCCCATGACTTGCCCTCTTCGTATGTGCAACCTGACAAGCCTCCAAGTCCGACTGGTTCTGGTGTGATTCTAACTGCGTAATGAAACATTACTGGGTCAATTTCTGTCTGAGTAACTGATCTTTTTTGCTGTAGGTCGATGTATGGCCCTATTTGCTGTGCCCAATTCCTCGGTACTCCGCCACCAATTGTGAATATGGCCAATTTCTTTCCGACTTGGTGCTTGATTAGTTCTGAATAAAAGTCTAAATCCAGGAAAGGGTCGAACCTGAACCGAGGAAGGCCTTGTTCTCTTCTTGATTGATTGATAAGCCCAACGTCTAGACCTAACTCTGAGTCTGTAAACGCAGGTACGAAGACGGGTACACCCTTGCGGAAAGCGCTTTTTAGTATCCCACGGCCCGGTACGTGTTTATCCAGATGTTCGCCAATTTTTTCTGTAATTAATCTGCTTGAAAGGATTTTATTTGCGTCTAAAGTTGATAAAATTTCGTTAAGTTTTTTTTCTACTTCGTCAAGGTTAGATTCTGGTTCCAAGGCTGTATATATCCGGTTGTAACCCTTTTTATATAACTCTTCATCACTTAAGCCCTTCGGAACGCGAAAGTGGGCCATTCCAGCCGCTTCAACAAATCCATGAGCCATGAGTGCACCTGTTGAAACTACAGCTTGCACCATGCCCTTATCAATCATGTCGCACATCACGTAACTCATCTTTGCAGGAGTCATTGCGCCCGAAACCGTCATGACAACGAAGGTATCTTTGTCCATAACCATTTCGGTTAGAACGTCAACTGCGTTGCCAACTTCACCGCCATCGAATGATGTTTTTTTTATTTCTTTGGCAAAATCGTCTAAGGTTCTTACCCGAGATATATCTACGGGAGAAAGTGGAGATAATCCTTCATCGTGCCCCGTAGGAAGGCCTGTAGCAGGTCTGGTATATGGTTGATCTTGTTCCAGGTTTGTCATGCAAGGCGCATTATATCATTGCCTATAATATTATTGTTTCTGCCATATATGCCAATTCTATTGGATTTGTTTAAATAAACTCATTCTGAATTAGTAAAAATGCAAACCGTACAGAAAGCATTTCTTAAACAATATTAAGTAGTGTCCTTTGTTTGTTGCAAAAAAGTTTGGTAACTTAAGCAG
>CAYHKI010000137.1:0-2571 GCA_964357165.1 uncultured Gammaproteobacteria bacterium
AGAGGCCCAAAACCTTCGAATTTTCGTTTATCAATATTTGTTGCAAAAACTACAAAAACCAAAGAGGCTGTTAAAATTGCCTCCAGGGCCATCGCACTTTCCATACTTACTCCAATTCCCAAACTTGGCATTTCGTATAAAAGTGTTTTTGCGTAGTTACCAAATATTAGAGAAA
Source organism: uncultured Gammaproteobacteria bacterium (assembly GCA_964357165.1). GTDB lineage: Bacteria > Patescibacteriota > Microgenomatia > Curtissbacterales > GWA2-41-24 > CAYHKI01. The sequence goes on from CAYHKI010000137.1 coordinate 176, forward strand.
CCAAAAATACTGCACATATACTTGCCAGTATTTGCATAGCTATGTAAAAAAATGCCTTTGAACCGGTAATTTTTTGACAAAGCCACAACGAAATAGTTATGGCAGGGTTCAAAAATCCGCCGGAAATATTAGCCGTCGCATAAATAAGAGACGAGTATATTAAGCCAATAGCCATCGCCTCCCCAGCCCTGCCTATTCCACCATATAGCGGTTCCATAACGGAAATACTAGAAACAGTAAATACAAAAATTAATGTCCCAATAAATTCGGCAAAATACTGTCGCCAGGATCCCACCCAATCATTTAAAAATTTAAAACTTAACTTCATCACAAAAATTACAACACGAATCCCAAATATAATCAATACACTTTTGTTTACACCAAACATGTTGAAGTGCTACATTTGTACTGATGAAACTTTTCATCGACAGCGCTAACCCAACTCAAATCCAAGAAATGTGGGATTTGGGTATTATAGACGGTGTTACCACCAATCCAAGTCTCGCCGCAAGTGCTGGTGTAGACTACAAAACCGCCGTTGAGGTAATATTAAAAACTGTTGACGGAGACATTTCCTTGGAAGTTCTCTCAACCGAAGCTCATGAGATGGTAGTCGAGGCCAGAAAATTAGCTGCCATGCACCACAATATTGTAGTTAAACTTCCGGCAACATTAGACGGTCTCAAAGCTTTAAGAACGCTTTCCGCAGAAAGTATCAGAATCAACATGACCCTGGTCTTTAGTGCCAATCAAGCGCTTCTTGCGGCAAAAGCCGGTGCCTATATAGTTAGTCCGTTTGTTGGAAGACTAGAAGATGCCGGTGAAGACGCAATCAATATTATTCATGAAATTCGCCAAATATACGACAATTATGATTTCCAAACTCAAATACTCTTTGCCTCTGTACGCTCAACACTCCACGTCAAACAGGCAGCGCTTGCCGGTTGTGACATAGCAACAGTTCCATATGACATCCTCCAAAAACTTATCAATCACCCACTAACAGATGTGGGTTTGAAAAAATTTCTCGACGACTTTGTTAAGTCAAAACAAAAACCCTTAATCTAATTTTTCTCTACTCCACAACTATCGAGCCATATTCGGACGCGTTCAAATGGTTATGATATTTGTAAGACCCCGCCTTTGCAAATGTTGTAGACTTTGACTCACCTTCACTGATCTCCCCGATATTTAGCTCCTGATACAATGTATGGGCAGGATGAGGAGCAGAATTAACCTGCAATTCCTTTGTGCTGTTATTTTTGAAAACCACTTCTTGCCCCACTTTTGCATTTATGGATGCGGGTGCAAATCCACTGTCAGAATAAGCGATTACTACAGAGTTGACCTCGTCTATTGCATTACTTGTTTCAGAAGGTTGATTTTGGTCTGAATTCTGTCCGCTTGTTTCATTTTGCTTTTGGCTAGTACTACAAGCAGAAAGCGTTATCGCCAATACCCCAAACCCAATAACTTTCAATTTATTAAATTTCAATATAACCACCCCCCTTGTAAAAAACTCATTAATAACTCAAAAACTAGCGAAAAATAATAATATCAAAATCTAGACTTTATCACTAGACCCAAAAACATCTATTTTGTCCTCTACAACAGCTGCCACAGCCCCAATAACTTCAGGCATTAAATCATATATTTTATATTCATCGGGATGCTCACCCAGTTTTTCTTCGAGTGCCTGCTTATAAGTAACCCTAAGTTCTGTGTTTACATTTACCTTGACAATTCCACCTGTTTTAATGGCCTCCTTGACTTGTACAGCTGCTATTCCAGACCCTCCATGCATTGCAAAAAATGTATCAGGTAAAACAGCCCGAATCTTTGAAAGTAAATCTATATCAAGATTAGCCTCAACACTAAAAGTACCGTGCATGTTTCCAAAAACCGGAGAAAATATATCTATCCCCGTCTTCTCTACAAACTCTTTTGCTTTGTCTGGTTTTGTATAAAACTCTTTAAGCTTTTCAAAATCTACTTCTTCCATATGAACTTCACTCGAACCAGCAACTTTATCTATTTCTCCCTCTACCAAAATCCCCTTTTTATGAGCCCTCTCAACAATTTCTTTTGTCTGCCCTATATTTTGATCGAATTCCAAATCAGACCCATCAAAATGAACATCGTCAAAGCCCCCAGCTTCTATTGCTTTTTCCACTGACTCTTTTGGTTTTCCATGATCCAAATTCAAAAGGATTGGTACGCCACTCTCTTCTTTGGCGTATTTGACCATCGCAACTATATTTAAAAGACCAAAATACCCAACCTCGCCTGGAGAAAACTCCACCATCACCGGCGACTTTCGGTTTTGAGCTGCCATTACAACAGCTTTAAAGATTTCAAGCGAATCTATATTAAACGCCCCAATGGCAAATCCTTCT
>CAYHKI010000138.1:0-2562 GCA_964357165.1 uncultured Gammaproteobacteria bacterium
CTCCCAACACCTAATCTAGGAAATGTTGGCGGTGCAAATAGCAATTCTGGTGGTAGCGGTGGGTCAAGTGGAAGTTCCGGCAATAGCAATTCTCCTCAAGTTCTTGGTGAAACAGGTAAATGGGATTTAATGATTGTTTCGCTCTTTGGTTTTTCTATTTTTGGTTTAGGATTATTGCTTGCCAATAAATCACTTCTTGCAAGACAAGTTTAAAGTTTTTCCTTACACCTAAAGTTTCAGTCTGTAGTTGGTTCTCTTTTATATTTGCCCCTTGACACTGGTACTTCCCTTTGTGACTATTAGATTAGGTCTATTATTTTTGGACCTAAAGCCCTTTCAGTTAAGTACACACAGAGTGTGTTAAGACCCCTAGTAGCTACAGGGGTCTTATTTTTGTTAAGATGGGTTTTGATGCAGCTTGAACACCTTAGGGGGCTCATCGAGCTTTATACATATTTTGCCCTTTTTCCACTGGCCGTTTTAGAAGGGCCTATTGTTACTATAATTGCCGGATTTTTGGTTCACATTAAAGTTTTAAATTTTTTCATCGCATATTTCGTTATAGTTCTTGCCGATGTGACAGCAGATGTGCTCTGGTACAGTCTGGGACGTTTTGCAAGGGGATTTGTAGAAAAAATCGGACACTTGTTTGGGGTTTCAAAAAGTAAACTTGAAAGTTTAGACAACCATTTTATAGATAAGGGCAATAGGACTGTATTTTTTGGAAAATTTATATTAGGAATGGAAGTGGCGGTACTGGTAGCGGCCGGAATGGCAAAGTATGATTTTCGCAAGTTCGCAATTTATACAATGCTGCCAACTTTGCCAAAATCACTGCTATTTTTAGTAGTTGGTTATTATTTTGGTGGTGCTTTTCAGCTTCTTAATAAGATTCTGAAAGATGCGGTATTAAGTAGTATAATTACGTTTCTAGCAGTAGTGATTTTTTACTTTATTATTTATAAGTTTATACTAAAAAAGATAATGACTAAAATTAGTTAAATTATGAAAATTCTGTTTGCAACAGATACTTATTTTCCGGCAAGTAACGGAACAACAACTCTTTTGTATCACCTTTCGGAAAAGTTGGTCTTAAAAGGGCATGAAGTTCATATTCTTGCTCCTGGTTTTAGCGTGGGTGGAGAAAGTTACGTTCAGGATAATGGGGCTATTATTCACGGAGTGCCAACAGTTCCGGTACCGTTATATCCGGATTTTAGATTACCGGTGTTGCCGGTTTTAAAAAGAGTAGTTAGAAGGCATTTTTCTGAAATTGAGCCAGACGTAGTGCATATTCATCACCATTTTATAATCGGAAAAGCAGTTTTTGAAGTTGCCAAGGAGCGGGATTTGCCAATAATGGGAACAAATCACTTTATGCCGGAAAATTTAATGCATTATTTTCCTATTCCCGGATTTTTGCGTGAGCGGGTTCGTATGTATGCTTGGGGAAAAATGTTTGCAGTTTATGAACAACTCGATTTAGTGACGGCTCCTACTACAATTGCGGTTGATGTAATAAAAAGGGCTGGTTTTGGTAAAGAAATTATAGCGCTTTCAAATGGTATAAACCTTGACAGGTTCAGTGGGAAAATTAGTGGAGCCAAAATGAGAAAGAAATATAAACTTGCTAATAAAAAAGTGTTGATATTTGTCGGCAGGCTAGACGAGGAAAAGCGAATCGACTTAATGTTTAGGGTAATGTCGGCAGTTGCCAAGAAAGTAGATATACAGTTTCTAGTTGTTGGAAAAGGAAAACTCAGGAAGAAGTTGGGTGATATGGTCAGAGAGCTTAAATTACAGGACCATGTAACCTTTAGTGGTTATGTGAATGACCGCGAATTGCCTGAGGTATACAAGGCGGCAGACGCGTTTGTAATGCCTGGAGATGCTGAACTACAAAGCATTGCCACACTTGAGGCCATGGCGTCAGGACTGCCAATTATAGCCGCCAATGCGGTAGCACTTCCGATGCTGGTAAAAAATGGAAAGAATGGATACTTATTTAATAATGGAGACGAGGCAGATTTAGCAAGTAAAATCATAAAAGTGTTTTCCAACGACAGGTTAAGGGCAAAAATGGCACGCGAAAGTTTAATAATGGCAAAGAGTCATGATTTGGGAAAAGTGAGTTTAACCTATGAATCGTTTTATAGAACGGTGATTGCAAATCATATTAAAGAAGAAGTTGTCGGCAATTATCAGGAGACGGCAAGTGAACTATTAGTTCCGAGGTTTAAATTTTTATTAACATTTGCTGTGGCACTCTTAGTTTTGACAGTTTTAACAGTCACATTTGCTTTTAATTCTCCAAGTGACATTAAGGCTGAGGGCGCTAAGTGGATAAGTAAATTAAAGGTTTCCGATATTGCGGATAAAAGTGTGGTTAAAGTCAAGGCTAGCTTTCTGAGACTTGAGCACACCATTAAAGATAATACTCGCTAAGTTTTCCTCCCACACTTCGCTATCCACTACGTTAAAACTACGAGGATCGTGCAAGGCTTCGTGGGGCAAGCAAAACAAAAGCCCACGTCAAACGCGATGGGCTTCTGTTAGACCTAA
>CAYHKI010000139.1:0-2525 GCA_964357165.1 uncultured Gammaproteobacteria bacterium
AAGGTGACATTTCTACTTTGCGCTCTAGGGTGACATTATCACTTTGCACTAACACCCTAATACTAGACACTTGACTTTAGTTTAATAAAGTATTATACTTTAGCCTAGTAAAGTATGAAATACTTACCTACAGAAGCAGAAAATACTTTGTTTAAAGCAATTCTATCTTTACAAAGTCTTAACGAATGTCAAAATTTCTTAAGGGATCTTTTAACAGAAGCCGAACTTAAAGAATTTGCCAACAGGTGGAAAGTTGCTCAACTGCTTGCAAAAAAAATAGATTATAAAAAAATCGAAAAAGAAACCGGAATGAGTTCGACAACAATTGCCAGAATTAGCAAATGGCTTATAGGTGGAACAGGTGGATATCAACTGGCAATAAAAAAATTAAATAAATAACATGAACAACAAGAAACAAAACAAAATAAACCATCACAACTCCCCTCTTTTTGGCGGAGTGATCTAATTCGTAAAAAATAAATTTTACATCACCCGCCAACCAGCGGGTTTTTTATTGGAACAAAAGCTTTGCTTTATGGAGAAATATATGAAAAGAACTAACAGAAGAATACTTTTTATTTCAGGATCCCACGGAGACGAAGGGTTCTCCAGTGACGTTTTTAGAAACCTAGCAAAAAGATATCCAAAAAATGAATTTGGGTACGACAGAATCGTGGGAAATCCTAGGGCACTCAAGAAAAATGTTCGATACACTGATGCAGATTTAAACAGATCAGCACCTGGAGATATTACAAGTGCGATTTATGAAGAAAGACGTGCCGCACAAATTATAAATCTTTCCAAGAAATACAAAATTGTGATAGACGTACACGGAACTATTGCCAATTGTGGAATTGTAACTATAATTCCCTACCCAACTTTGCAAAATTTAGTACTTGCAGCAATGTTGCCAATTAAAAAAAACATTATTTGGTATACAAGATCATCACTTAAAAAAGGTCCTTTAGTGCAATTTACAGATTGTCCAGCAATAGAGATTGAATGCGGCTCTAAGTCATCTGAGCAAACAAAAAAAGATTTAGAAAATATTCTTGGAAAATTTCTAGAAACTAGAACAAAAGGAAGTCTTGACAGTCTAATTGACAATCTAAGAAGTAAAGAGTTTTACAAAGTATACGAACAATTAGATGATGATGGCGAAAAATACATAGACTTCCAGTTAGCTAAAAAAGGAAATAAGGATTTTTACCCATTTATGTCTTCCCAGTATCCTGGAACTGCATGTTACAAAATGAAAAAGATAAGTTTTGAGAAGCTATTTTTAATATGAGAAAAATACAAATCGGAGTCATGGGATCTTGCGCAGATCTCAAATACTCTAATAAAATTGAAGATTTGGCAGAAGAAATCGGCTACTGGATAGCTCAAAATCAAGCTGTGCTTATTTTTGGTGCCGAAAAAGACAGCGACTCGTTATCAACAGCTGCTTGTAGAGGTGCCAAAAAGGCCGGAGGGTTAACTGTTGGTATAACCTATGGCAAGGGTCTTGATGTCATTAAGAAAGATGCTGACATAGTAATTGCTACCGGGCTAGTTCGTGGCGGAGGAAGAGAATTAACACTCGGACTTAGTTGCGATGCAATTATCACAATAAGCGGAGGTTCGGGAACATTAAACGAAATAGCTGTGGCATATCAGGCAAACATTCCTGTAGTCGTGCTAAAAAACACTGGCGGTTGGAGCGATAAGCTGGCAGACACTTACCTTGATGATAGGAAAAGATTCAAAATAAAATCTGCAAAAACTCCAAAAGAAGCAGTAAAACTGGCAATTAATTTAACTGGGGCAAAGAATAAAATATGAAAGAAACTGAACAAATACCATATATTCCTCTTGATTTTGAAAAGTTTAGAGATTTACCTGCGGGTATTATTCCGGCACTGATTATCGACTCCCAAAATAATTCAATTTTAATGTGCGGTTTTATGTCAAAACAAAACTATGAAGAAACCTTAGAAACAAATAGAGTAGTTTTTTATTCAAGGACAAGAAGGAAAAGATGGCCAAAAGGCGAAACCTCAGGAAATTTCCTCGAAGTTAAATCAATAATATCAGGCTGCGAAAACGATATTATTTTAATCAGCGCAAAACCAAATGGGCCAACCTGTCATCGCATGGCAAAATCATGTTTCGACGAAGAACCTATGACAACTAAAGACTTGTGGCTTTTATAAAATACTCATAAAATAGTATCATTAATCTATATGCAAACTGCACCTCCTACACCAAAAGGCTTTAGGGATATCCAGCCGGCATATGCCAAAAAACGCCGGGAAATAATAAACATTATTGCCCCGATTCTAGAAGAAAACGGTTTTATTCCCTTAGAAACTCCAACTTTGGAATTTGCCTCTACCTTAACCGGCAAGTATGGCGACGAAGAAAAATTAATTTATAGGTTTACCGACCGCGGAGAACGTGAGCTTGCCCTACGTTACGATCTAACAGTTCCCCTCGCCCGCTTTATTGCTACCAACCAAAACTTGCTTAATCCAACATTTTCC
>CAYHKI010000140.1:0-2517 GCA_964357165.1 uncultured Gammaproteobacteria bacterium
AGCACCCCAAGTACAGCTTGGCAAACAAATACTCCCACCGGTTTATTGTACTACTGCGTCATCAACCCGTGAGATTTAAAGTACTATGAGAAAAGTAACGACCCATGACGATACGGGATCGTCAATTTCGTCAATACAACGTCATCAACCCGTAAATTTTTAATATTATGAAAAAGGGTTTCTCCGCGCTTGTAATTCCACTACTTGTACTATTATTTATAGCTAGTACGTTTTTAACTTTTAAATTCCTCAAATCCAAAACACAAGAAACCAAAACAATCGCCAATCGACAAACGACAACAGAAACAAACTGTAATGGCCTTTTGGGTATGCGAATGCAAGATGTTAAATGGAATGTTTACAAGGATACAGAAAATAAATTCTCAATTGAATACCCAAGCGTATTCACGGCAGAGAATACAGGTGATTGGGTATCATTTAAAATTGAAAGGGTGGATACTTCAGCCATAATTTGGCTAAATGTCAAAAATAACCCAAAACACCTCAGTATCACCCAACTTTGGGCGGAAAATCTACCAAACCTTCACTCTGGAGAACTCATAGAAACAGACTATGTAAAAACACTAAAAAGCGCAAAAGACCTATTAACAAGTGCCCAGCAATTAAATGTAGGTCAAACTCACATTAAAGGCTACAGTTTGAATATTGCAGACGTTTTAGAAAGAACCGAAATCTATTGGCTTGCCAACAGCAATGTTTACAACCTCGGCTTTAGCCCACAAGATAAAGCATACGGATGCCTTGGTGCTAAAAAAGAAGAGATAGTAAACTACATGCTTTCAAGTTTTCAGAACTTGCCGTAAATAAGAAGTCATTTCTGCGTCATCAACCCGTGTAACTACCCATGACGATACGGGATCGTTAACCCTCACTAACTTCTCCTAATCCATGGTTAAATGCTTAATCCGCTCCAATTCTTTTCCATAACCAACCTGATCCAAAACAAATTTCCTATAATCATCTCTAGACTTAAACATCCTTATTATTTCCCCAGAGGTACAGACATCGTCCCCACTTCCATTAACATAGAAAGAATAAGAAGACCATGGGTGAGCCTCAAGATCATTCACCAAACCGGACACCAAAGGATTCAGATGAACATATCTAGATACATGCAAAAGTTGTTCGTCTGTTTCTATCAGAACATTTTTAAAACGCCCTGCAAATAACGGCCCTATTCTCTTTTGTCTTACATTAACGTAATGCGCATAACTATTCATAAAACGCCTCATATAATCAGTAATTCCCGAATCTTCAAGTTGCCTAATCAGGAAGTGGAAGTGATTAGGCATCAAACAATACGCTAGAACTTCAACCTTAGGCTTCCCTAACGATCCCGTATCGTTATTTAATGGCATAACCCTGGCTGCACCAAACCCATAACTAAACTTACTATTTTCACTTCTATAATGAACCGCTGCTTTAAGGAAACGGACATAGTCCCATTTTTCAAAGAAAATATCTTGCTTATTTACTCCCCTATTAAAAATATGATAAATATGACCCGTTACAAGCGGTGTTTTTCTCATGACAATTGCACACTAACATAACGATACGGGATCGTCAATTTCGTCAATTCACCTTGCGCACTACAAGCAGGAAGAAAGTACTGCGTCACCAACCCGTGAAGTTAGTTCATGGTTAATGGTTAGAGAATAGTGAGTAGTGATAAGTGGGTAGTGAGTAGTGAATAGTTTTACTTAGCAACAACAGCCTCAAACTTTACATAAATGTTATACTTAGAACACTAACAAATGACAAACAAGCTCGATTACATCATTAAATTAACCTACGATAAAGAATATAAAGGTTACGTGGCCGACGTATTAAATCTTTATGGATGCATGAGCCAGGGAAAAACAAAAAGGGAAGCAATTACAAACGTAAATAAAGCAATAAAGGCTTATATGGAAGCAACAACCAAAAAAATCAGTCCGTCTTCAGAACTGCTTAAAACGTCCGTAACTTCCACTTTTGCCCTTAACTAAAAATGGGCAAATTTGCCAACATTTCCGGCAAAACTACAGTTAAAGCGTTTAGAAAGTTTGGCTATATTCACTCGCATACATCTGGAGACCATGCAATTCTGCAAAAAGAAAACTCCCCGTCACTCTCAATTCCGCTGCACAAAGAAGTTGCTCCATTTCTTTTAAAAGCACAAATTAAAAGGGCTGGTATTGAAGAGATAGGATTTCTGAAGGAATTAAGATGAAGCGTCATCAACCCGTGAGATTGGTTAATGGTTCGTGGTTCGTGGTTAATTGTTTATATCTTAATCAGCTATAATTTATAAAGTATGACTAATGTCGTTTACTACATTACAGCTGGTGGAGAAAATCCGGTAAAAAAAATTCCTCGAATTTTTGCAAAAACTGCAAAAGGCCAAAATTTTTAGGATTTTCCAAAATGTAGAAGCATATGGACTTTCCACCGCTTTACCTCACATAAAAAAACTTACAGGAACACCGCTTTGGGAAATTAGAATTTTAGGCCAAG